>JAKAZF010000432.1:2659-3669 GCA_021826605.1 Planctomycetota bacterium
GCGTGTTGACGCGTATACGGATCAGTTCCAATAGTCATTCAGATACGTTGAGCCAACCACCAATTTTCCGAAGGGCAGCCACGACACTGAACCGTCGGCATAACCAATATTGGCACCATCGGGTGCACCGGTTGCGGCGTCCATGTGGTTGCTGAGAAGGGAGTTAGAGGATCGGCCATAGCCGCTGGAATAAAATGTGGTAAACGAACCACGGTAAGAGGCTGTCAGGTCAGTAATTAAAATGGTCGCTCCCGGGCTGGTTGGTGTTTGTGTGTAGGCGACCGCCGGGTTGGTGATGTAGTTGTAATTAACATTCACCTGCTCGGTTACGGGGTTGATGACCAACCCCTTGGTGGGCCAGGTTCCGGGCGGTGAATAGGCGTTACTAAGAGTCTCTACGGCATTGGGACGCTGGTACCAATAGCAGTAACTGGAATAGACTTCATACCAATTTAAGTGTGTTGCCCAATTGTTGATGGTGTTTTGGGAACCCAAAGCAATGTATTGCGTCACCGCATCGGGCAAATAGGCCGTCGCGGGATATGTCAGGTTGGCAAAAGGCCCCTGTGCCCCGAAGAAGCCGGACTGCGGGCAATACATGAACGCAGGATTGGTTAATATGTGAGTGGAGTAAAGCTCCGCCAGGCCCCATGGTTCATAGTTATTCTGATAATATCCCAGTCCGCCATAGGACCAATTGGTAAGATTGCTTTCCGGATACTTGTCGCGGTTGCTTTGACCGTATTCGACCACGGCCTGGGAAAGCGATCTTATATTTGCCGCGCATTCAATGCGCAGAGCCTGCACGCGAGCCGCCGCCAATGCGGGCAACAGCAGTGCGATTAACAGGGCGATGATGCTGATCACCACCAATAGCTCGATAAGGGTGAAGCCGCGACGTTTCATGGTAAACTCCTATGTCGGTCTCAACCGATTAAGAAACTCGACTGCGGGGCGGATCGAAAACAGGCGACCCCTGGGCATCGGTACTGCCGCCGTGTTAAGAAAGG
>JAKAZF010000433.1 GCA_021826605.1 Planctomycetota bacterium
CCGGCAGGTCCAATACTCCCGCCGAGCGCGTGGCAATTTGTAAAAGGTCAGGCAGGTCGTAATAGGTCAAATGATGCACAATGCCAAAGCGCGACCGCATAGGCCCGGAAAGCAGCCCGGCACGCGTGGTAGCGCCAATGAGCGTGAAGGGCTGAATTTCCATGTGCAGAGAATTGGCGTGCGTGCCGGCACCCATCACCACGTCAATGCAGAAATCCTCCATGGCAGGATACAGATATTCTTCCACAGCCGCGGGAATGCGATGGATTTCATCGATAAACAGCACATCGCCGCGCTGCATGTTGGTTAACATGCTCACCAGTTCCGTGGGCCGCGCCAGAGCCGGACCGCTGGTAATTTTCGGAATGGTACCATTAAGTTCTGAGGCAATAATGTGCGCCAAGGTGGTTTTGCCGAGTCCCGGCGGCCCGTGCAGCAGAACATGTTCCATCGCCTCGCTGCGCTGGCGGGCCGCGGCAATACTGATGCGCAGCTTTTCAATGAGTTCCCGCTGCCCGATGTAATCATCAAGCTTCTTAGGGCGCAGGGTGGGTTGATTCTGGGTTGCCGCCTGATCTTCCGGTAGCGGCTGGCCGGTAATAATGCGTTCACGCGCCATTATCCACCTGCCTTGAGGCGATAGGCAGCTTTCATGATGCCGGCCGATGCGGCCAGTGTTGGATCAGCGCGGCAGGCCCGGTCGACCCAATTCTCCGCCTCGGCCGAGCGTTCACCTAATGAAATCATGGCTTCAATGGCGGCGGTTTGGGCGTCGGTTCGGGCAGCGGGAGCGCTAGCGCCCCCGCCGGACGTTGCAAATTGATCTACCTTTCCGGAAAGCTCGGCGATGATCTGCTCGGCTGTGCGCTTGCCGATTTCCGGCAGGCTGGTGAGGAATCTCGTGTCTTTTTGATTAATGGCGGTGGCAATGCGCTCCACGCTTTGGGTCAAGGCTCTTAAAGCCCGGCGCGGCCCGATGCCCTTAACGGTGATAAACCGCTCAAAAAAATCTTTGTCCTGCTGGCGAATAAACCCGATGAGCCGGGGGGCAAGCTGGCCGAACGAGGCATTCCCTTCAAGGTAATGCAGGGTAACAAACGTGATCCGTTGGCCGATATGCTGTTGCAGGTGCGCAATATCCACAGCGGGCGTGAGCACCTCATAGCTGATATCTCCAACGGAAATAATCGCGGCCGTCTCATTGACTGAATCGATCCGACCCTGAATTCTGGCAATCATGCGTAAGCCAATCCATTCAAGCTTCCAACTGTGCCAACCCCGTGTGACATCCAAGCCTGTTAGTATACCCGTAATGCGGGCCGGCTGTAAGGGTACTGTCAGGGCCTGACTGTTTAGGGCGTGGCAGGTTACCGTCGCAGCATTCAGTACCGAGGAGTTAGGAGTTAGTTAGGAGAAGAAGTACACGCAGGCGTCCTGCCTGCCCACTCCGCGCGCGGAAAAGGTGTCAGGTACCTTTTTTCGGGGGAGAAGCGGCCAAGGCTGCATGGGACGGGTTACAGACGCGGCATGGAGTAGCCAGGAGTTAGAAATTGTTATCACATCCCGATACCGGTTGTGAACGGCCACGTGGCATTATTGGGGCCTGTTACGACGCGGTGACGTGCAGAACCGCGGAGGCGGAAGCCAAGCCCGGTGCGGAGGCGGTGATGCAGATTTTTCCGGGCTTTCTTCCTGCGCGCACCAGCAGCATGCATAAACCATTGAAGGCACTGCGATAGTCAGCTTGGTTTGGCTCATGGCAACTTGGATCACCATTGGCAACGCCTGCCAAAGTGCCGGATCCGGTAACGGCAAAGCGAACCTGATTGCGGGCGGTGGGCACTAATCTGCCTGCCGAATCTGTTATGGCAACGGCTATAGGAGTTATATCCTGGCCATCCGCGATCAGTTTCTGACGATCTGGTGTAAGGATGATCCCCTGTGGCGCGCCGGTGGTCTCAATACGATGCGAGGCGGTCATAATGTTGTTTTTATACCCGAGAGCTTCAATCACACCGCGTTGGTAGGGCACGGTCCAATGCAGGTGTAAAAACTGCGGCATTTTTTTGCGGCCCAGACTTTTGCCGTTCACGCGCAGCTCAATATCGTCACAGTTACTGTAACACCAGACATCCACACTTTTGCCCTCCTGCCCGGAGAAGTTCCAATGCGGAAAAATATGCACCAGCGGGGTTTTATTCCACCATGCTTTGTAATACATCGCGTTATCTTTTGGAAAGCCGCACATATCCAGTATGCCAAAATGTGAATTGATACAGGGCCATTTATAGGGCACCGGTTCACCGCGGAAATCAAAACCGGTCCAGACAAATCCACCGGCCATATAGGGGCGCTGCGCTATGGGCCGCCAGGCGGATTCCGGATTGCCATGATACGCATCCATGTATCCGGCGGCCGGCCGGCTGGTGTAAATACCACGGTCACTGGTGTTACTTCCTATTTCACCGGCAAGCATGGGCTGGCGCGGAAATGCAATATGAAATTTATCATAGTTTTGCGGGTCAAAATCCAGGCCATCCACATCGGAATATCGCGCAAAGCCCTGCAAATGATGATATTGAGCATCCCAGCCATTGCCGCGTACCCCGCCCGCGCTCATGGAACAGGAAATCGGCCGCGTGGCGTCATGACGTAAAATGGCTTGCTTGAGCGTGTGAAAAACTTTGGCTCCATAGGCTGAGTTCTGAACCAAGTGCTCATCATTGCATACGGACCAGATGATCACACTGGGATGATTGCGGTCGCGCAATACCATATCTTCCACGTGCTGCGTATGCGCATACGGATCACCGACATGCGTGGTTGGATGATATGTGTCGCCCAGCCGGCGATTTTCATCCATCACCAACATGCCAAGTCGATCACAGGCTTCATAAAGCGCTGGGGCCATCATGTTTTTGGTGCAGTGAATGGCGTTGCATCCCAATTCCTTTAATTTGCGCACGCGCCAGAACCAGAGGCTGTCGGAAGCGCCTATGCCCACGCCCGGAAAATCCTGGTGATTGCACGTGCCTTGTATTTTCACGGATCGACCATTCAGAAAAAATCCCTGATCAGCATCAAACTGGATGGTGCGAACTCCAAAAATCTGTTCATGCCGATCAACCAGCCGCCCGTGGCGATAAATGCTGGTTCGCAAGGTATAAAGATTCCGCTTTTCCAGCGACCACAAATCTACATGTTTCAACGTGACGATCGGTTTGATTCCCGCCTCTGCACCGGCGGGAATGTGAACATCCGATGATACATCCGCGACGGACTGCCCTGCGGCATTGACCACTTCGGAAGTGGTTGTGCACGATTGATCCGCATCCGACGCGTTGGTAATTCGGATGTCAATGGTCAACTCCGCCGACGCACGGAAGGCGTGATGCTGCACATCACTGATAACGTAAACACCCCAGGGAGCGACATGCAGCGGATCGGCAACATTCAGCCGGACATGCCGATAAATGCCGCCGCCCTCATACCACCACCCTTCAAATTCCCGCGGATCCACGTAGACCGCAAGAATATTATTCCCGCCATAGTTGGCATAGGGTGCAACATCCACGCGAAACGGTGTATAACCGCCCCGATGCCGTGTGAGAAAATGACCGTTAAGATAGACGTGCGCGTCCCGATACACGCCTTCAAAATCAATCCA
>JAKAZF010000434.1 GCA_021826605.1 Planctomycetota bacterium
CATGAATGGCATCGCAAAGATATTTCTCCCGACACGTGAAAATCAGTTCAACTGGTGCAGGTATCATGCCATGTCCGGTTCACCGTTCGCGACGGCTAAAAAGCGAACACCTGGCTTTTCCAACGCGCCGCACAACGGCCCGTGATGGTTCTTTGAGCAGTTGCGGCACTTTGGGCGGAATTCAAGTGCTGGCCTTGCCCGCCTGCGTATTGAGCCTTAACATTATCCACGCTGGCTTCGCTTGAACGTAATTTGGATATATTGCAGCCAGCGGATGAGTTATGACCACGAAACCGGTGTCCGATGTGCTGCGCGGCATGGCGGATTCGCCAGTTATTGCGCGAATTGTTGATGAATTGACCCGTAACCGCTATGCCGGTGCCACCGGGCAGTGGGGGTCTTGCGCCCTGGCGGTGGCGGCAGTGGTGCAGGGGCACATGCGGTGCCCGGTATTGATTGTCACGGCCCATCTGGACGATGCGGATGATGCCATTGACCAATTAGAATTTTTTCGCCCCGGGTGTACCGCCAGTTTGTTTCCGGCGTTTGAAGTTCTGCCCGGTGAATCAAGTATTTCCCATGAACTGATCGCCGAGCGGTTGGCTCTGCTGGCGGATATTCAGGTTGGGACGACTGCGGATTTTTACGTTGCGCCGATTCAGGCATTAATGCAGCCGTGTCCAAATTCGGAATTACTTGCCCGACAACTTATTTCCATTAAGCCCCGTGCGACCATGGATCGCGATGCGTTAGTCCAGTGGCTGGCGGCCAACGGGTATTCGCGTCTGGAAGCGGTGGAAAATCCGGGTGATTTTTCAGTGCGTGGTGATATTCTTGACGTATGGGCTGCCGGGCGACAGCAGCCGGCGCGTATTGATTTTTTTGGCGATCAAATTGAGCGTATCCACGGCTTTGATCCCGAAACGCTGGGGGCAACGGATCCCATAGAGCTTCTGCGGTTAAGCGCATTGGAGAAACAGGCCACGTGGCCGAAGGATCAGACCGTCAATTTTATATCCACATTGCCGGAAAATACGATTATCTGGCTTATTGAACCGCAGGAAATACAGGAGCAGGGCCGCAGCTATATGGATCGGCTGCCGGATGGCCGGGGAATTTATCCCACGGATGCAATATTCCGTCTGGCCCAGAAGTTCGCCTGGGCGCAAATACGCCAATTTGGTCGCGATGATCGAACCACCATTGATCTGCCTTGTCGTTCGGTTGAACAATTTGATACCGAACCGGATGCGGCCTTGACTGAATTAGCCAATTTGGCGGCAGATAACCAGGTGTTTGTGGTGTGTCAAAATCCGTCCGAACGCACGCGGTTGACGGATCTGATACATGTCAAGCATCCGGAAGTGCTGGATAAAATTACAATTGCAGTCGGTGATCTGGCGGTTGGATTCCGCTGGCAACTCACCGGCATTAACGAAAGTGTAACCGGAGCGGATCCTACGCCCACGGACCAGCAGCGCTGGCTGATTCTCGTAGCACACCATGAATTGTTTCATCGCTACCATCAGCGACGGCGCTTACGGGCCATTCAGGGTGCCCGGCCAATCGATCATTTTCTGGATTTGCAGCCCGGTGATTATGTGGTGCATGTGAACCATGGCATCGCGCAATTTACCGCAATGACCGTGCTGAACCGCGACGGCCGACAGGCGGAATACATGACCCTGACCTTCGCCCGTGACGCCGTGCTGCATGTGCCGATCACGCAGATTCATCTGGTGCAAAAATATGTCGGCGGGGCGCAGGGGCGTCCGCCGCTTTCCGTACTCGGTGGTACAAGTTGGACCAAGCAGAAGGAAAAAGCCTCGGAAGCGGTTGAAAAAATGGCCGCCGAAATGCTGGAAGTCCAGGCGGCAAGGGAGCAATTCCCGGGTTTTGCCTACGGCGCGGACACCACAGATATGAAGGAATTTGAAAATTCCTTTCCGTTTCAGGCCACGGAAGATCAATTGCGGTGTATTGCGGAAATAAAGGAGGATCTGCAAAAAACCCGTCCCATGGATCGGCTGCTGTGCGGTGATGTGGGTTATGGCAAAACCGAACTGGCAATCCGTACTGCGTTCAAGGTGTGTGAAGGTGGCAAGCAGGTGGCCGTGCTGGCACCGACAACCGTGCTGGTGGAGCAGCATGAAGAGACGTTCCGCCAGCGTATGGCGGGCTATCCATTTATTGTTGAAAGCGTATCGCGGTTTAAAACCAACGGCGAAATTCGCGATATTCTGGATCGCACCCGGAAAGGCAAAGTGGATGTGCTGATCGGAACGCATCGGCTTATCAGCAAAGACGTGCAGTTCGCCGATCTGGGACTGGTGGTTATTGATGAAGAGCAGCGATTCGGCGTGGAAAATAAAGAACGTCTGAAAAAACTCCGGCTCACCGTCGATGTGCTGACCATGACCGCAACACCCATTCCCCGCACGCTGCACATGAGCCTGCTGGGTATTCGGGATATTTCCAATTTGTCCACACCGCCGCGCGACCGGCGCAGCGTCGTTACCGAAGTCATGGGGTGGGAAGGAGGGAGAATCAAGCAGGCGATCGAACGCGAACTGGCCCGTGACGGGCAGATTTACTTTGTCCATAACCGCGTGTGGAATATTGAATCCGTCGCGGATAAAATTCGTCGGCTCGTGCCGGATGCCCGCATTGTCATTGGCCATGGCCAAATGCCGGACCAGGAACTTGAGCAGGTCATGCACACATTTGTAAAGCGCGAAGCGGATATTCTGGTTTCCACAACCATTATTGAAAGCGGACTGGATATTCCGTCCGCCAATACAATTTTCATCCATGAGGCTGAAAATTTTGGCTTAAGCGATCTGCATCAATTACGGGGACGCGTGGGCCGCTCCCGACATCGCGCGTACTGTTATCTGGTTATCAGTCAGGACAAGTCTCTCAGCGAATCGGCGGCCAAGCGTCTCAAGGCCATGGAGGAATATGCTTCGCTGGGCGCGGGGTTCAAAATCGCGCTGCGGGACCTGGAAATTCGTGGGGCGGGTAATCTGCTGGGGGACGAGCAATCGGGTCATATTGCGGCGGTGGGCTATGAATTGTATTGCCAATTGCTGGAGGAAGCGGTCAAACGCGTGAAAAATCAGCCCATTGACCGCCCGCCGGAGGTGAATATTGATATCGGCATAGCCGGCAGTTTCCCGCGGACGTATATCATGGGTGAAAAGCAACGCATGGAACTGTATCGGCGTTTATCGCGCTGCCACAGCATGGAAGTGATCGAAGCGCTGCGGAAAGATGTCGTCGATGCATTTGGCCCATTGCCCAAAGCTGCGGAAATACTTTTCCAGCTTACCGAGCTGCGCGTGCTGGCGGCAGCGTGGACAATTACCAATTTGATGAGCCAGCCGCCCGATCTGGTTTTTGCCATGCAGGATGTGTCCAAGCTCGGTCCGCTGTTAAGCAAGTCGCCGGGATCGTTGCGGCCGGTGGATCAAAAGGCCATTCACCTGCGGTTGCCTCCCAATTATTTCGAAGGTCAGACCCTGTTGAACGTGCTTCGGAATTTACTGGCCAATCCACCGGCGTAAACAGCGAAAGGAGCCATTATGATTGTCACGGTTCAAATTGACGCGCAACATCGGCTGGCATTGTTCGGCTCGGCGGATCGACATCTGAAAACATTG
>JAKAZF010000435.1 GCA_021826605.1 Planctomycetota bacterium
ACGAGCTGAACTTTGCGAATTTTTATCGCCTGCCCTCAACGACTGTCCGGCGGATTATCCGACACCCGCCACAGCCTGAGGCACTTCCAGCACCGGCAGTTCCAACAGCTCACGCACTCGCTGATTAATAATGACGCCATCACGCATGACCAGCATCTCGCGCGTAATTTGATCCTGCATATCCAACTGGCATTGCCCATTTTTGATCAGATGTTTAAGTACATTGGCAATGTTATTGGCATACATTTGACTGGCGTGAATCGGCAGCGTGGCCGTGAGATTTGTCGGCCCCAGAATCGTTACATCGTGATAAGTAACGATTTCGTCACCGCGTGTCAGGGCGCAGTTGCCCCCGCGGACAGCCGCCAGATCAACGATAATGGAGCCGGCTTCCATTGCGGCAACCATGTCTTCGGAAATCAGAACCGGGGCTTTTTTCCCCGGCACCGCGGCGGTGGATATGACGATATCCGCTTCGCTGACGCTGTGGGCCATGAGTTCGCGCTGCCGCTGCTGTTCCTCAGCCGTCTGCTGCCGGGCGTAACCGGCTGGCGTTTGCGCTTCAGCGGCCTGCATGGGCAACTCAATGAATCGGGCACCCAGGCTTTGCACCTGCTCCTTGACTGCGGGCCGTACATCAAACGCACTGACTTGCCCCCCGAGTCGCCGGGCCGTGGCAATCGCCTGCAAACCCGCAACGCCCGCTCCGATGACAAACACCTTGGCCGGTGTGATTGTTCCGGCCGCGGTAATCATCATGGGGAATATTTTTCCGAGTTTTTCCGCCGCGATCAACACTGCCTTGTACCCCGCGAGGCTGGCCATGGAAGATAGCGCATCCATGCTTTGTGCACGGGTAATCCGCGGCACCAGTTCCATAGCCAATAAGGTCGCACCGCACTGGGAAAGTAGCTGCATCGCGGGCTTATCAGTCAGTGGATCGGCAAAAGCAATGATATGAATGCCGCGTTTTACCGCCGCCAAGTCCGGGCCTTGCACTTCCGGATGTGATCCCAATGCGTGGACCTGCACCAGAATATCCGCCTGTTTAAGCAGTTCGGTGCGATCAACCGAGAGATGCACACCGGCCTTTTCGTAAGCCGCATCTGTGAATCCAGCCGCAACCCCGGCCCCAGGTTGAATGTGAACTTCCAGTCCCAGCTTCACCAGGCCGGCCGCTGCCGCAGGCGTCAGCGCCACCATCCGTTCGCCGGGAAAATTTTCTTTTATTGCAGAGACGATCATAACGGGATTTCCATATCTACAAAGGTATAATGATTCCGGTTCGGCTTTTTTGCAAGCCAGCGTAGCGGCCATCTGTGATAGGGCCGTCATTAACTCAACGCAGATCGGTCCACACAATAGATTCCGCAGAATTCTCGCGGCTGGTCCGCAGCGTCAGCATCATCACCTGCGGCGGACAGAACAGCCGCAAACGCAGTCCCGCCTTGCCGATGCCGCGATTCACGATTAACCAGGTATCGGCAATGCGATTTAATCCTGTGCACAGATTCGGCGGAAGCACATCATGCCCGATGATCGGACTGCCGTCCGGGTAGCATATCTGCCCGCCATGGGTATGGCCGGCCAGGCAAACATCCACGCCGGCGGCGGCAGCGGAATGGATAAGATCCGGATAATGCAGCAACATAAGCTTAAAATCGGTGCCCAGCACGTTCTGCAGGGCCGCGGGAATATCGGTGTCGCTGCGCCGATGCTGGGCGATGCCAATCAGGGCCAGACGTTGGCCGGCGCGTTCAATAATCACGGATTCATTGACCAGCATCACCGCCCCTCCAGCCGCCAGTGCCGGCCCAAGCTCAAGCGAATCATGATTACCGAGAATAAAGTATGTTCCAAGCGGGGCATGAATAGCGGAAATCAGTCGCTGAACATTGGGCAAGCTCTTTTTCCATTTCCAACTGCGGTGCCCCAGATCACCGGTGATGACCGCCAGATCGGGTTTCAGCGGCGCAATATGATCGCTCCATTGCTGCAACTCGGCGGTCCATTTTGTAATGTGCAGATCAGAAAGATGCAAAATACGTATGCCGTCAAACGCTTCGGGCAAGCGGTCCAGTGCCAGTTCAAGATGTTCCACTTCAGCCAAAGTCGCACCCCGCAACGCTGCGCATTATTCTCCGGAAACCATTTCCAGTCGCACGCTGCATAACTTACAGATTCTATACCGCCAAAGTGTTGGCGGTATAGTCAACAACTTGGACGGCTCTCGAAATGATGGATTAGCTCAGCAGTGGCCCGCGCATCCCGGCGGGCATGGGCTGGGGCCATTGCGTAGGCCACGCTTGGTTAATTTCCGCTATTTCAATGTAGTTGTTATCCGGATCAAAAATGATAAATCGCCGCACCCCCCGATACTCCCGATCCGGTCTGCAGGGCACGCTCCGCGATTCCAGATATTTACGAGCCAGTTCCAAGTCCGCCACCTGCAGGCAAAGATGTTCTGTGGTTCGCGGCGGCAACGGATTCGCGTGCGTCAGGTGAATCTGTTGGTCCCCTACCGCGTACCACGTGCCTTGAAAATCAAACCAATCCGGCCGTGGAACTTCCATCAAGCCCAGAATTTCGGAGTAAAATTTCCGCGATTGAGCTACATTGGAGACCCACAGCGTGACATGTTGAATAGCCATGGCACCGATTCCCCGCCGTTCGACTGGCCCTGATTTTTCTAGCATCTACTACTCTGCTTTCATACTATCAGCATCGCTTTAATTAACTCTTTCTCCCGGTCATTTGGCTCTGCCGGGCCGCTTGAAACGCCGAGGGACACAATCCGGCCAATTGGCATCTTTCACACGCGGGCTTACGCGCGGCACACACCGCTCGCCCATGCGCAATAAGCAGATGGGAAACAAGCGTCCAGTCGCTTTGGGGAATTAGTGACATCAGATCTGTCTCCACTTTTTCCGGGTCATCATGCTGCGACAATCCCAAACGCCGTGCCAGACGTCCCACATGCGTATCGACCACCACACCAATCTGCTTGCCAAACGCATTGCCCAATACCACATTGGCGGTTTTACGCCCCACACCCCGAAAAGCCGTAAGCTCTTCCATGGAATTTGGCACCTGCCCGCCATGAGCTTCGACAAGCTGCCGAGCCGTATGCTGAATAGACTTAGCCTTCGCCCGAAAAAACCCGGTGCTTTTAATAATGTCTTCAATATGAGAAATATCCGCAGCAGCCAATGAGGCGGCATCGGGAAATCGCCTGAAAAGTATCGGCGTAACCATATTGACGCGCACATCCGTGCACTGCGCGGAAAGAATTGTGGCGACCAGCAACTCCAAAGGGGACTGATGAACCAAAGCGCAATGCGCATCAGGGTACATTTTTTTCAATAAGGCCAGAATCTGATCACAGCGCTTTCGCCGGGCCGCAGCGGTTTCCCGGAACTTTTTTTTTAGCCCGTCCCTTTTTATCATGAAAGCGTCCATTCCACCGCGATTTTTCGATTCTTTCGCACGCCTGCTTGCGCGGCAACATGCGCCAGCTTTTTGCCCCAAGGCCGCAAACACGCCGCAGCCAGTTAGCTTTTGGGCATCCGACGCATGGGAGCGTGAGAAAGCATTATAGAATTTATCCACATTCTTTGCATATCGCCGATGTATGTCGCCGATGTATGTTGACTTATG
>JAKAZF010000436.1 GCA_021826605.1 Planctomycetota bacterium
TAAGGTCATGACCTATCAGACGCCCGTCACCCCGGGTCAGTTAAATCTCATATTCCAGAAAAAGGCCGTGGAATATCTATCCACGGCCCAGATTGACAAGCTTATTCTCTACAGCACGCCGGCCACACGCACGGCGTTGGAAAAAATTATGTACACCCGCATCACTCAGTTAATCATGAATATGATTATGCTGTTGATCGGTATTCCATTTCTGCTGGCGCGGGAACCCAATAAACTGGTGACCAACATGCTCTGGTGCAGCGCCCTTAGTGCGGGGTGTTTTGTCACCACGTTTGTATTCTTCCAGCTTGCCGGAGCGGGGTTATCTCCGTTTGCCGGCGCATGGCTGCCGGTAGTCCTGTTTGGCCCCCTGGCGATTGTCATGCTGGATATGGTCAAGACCTGACGAATCACGCAATGTTATGGACCTGGTCATATTGCGCTGCCGTCATAAACCCGTGCGGTTCAGCCGTTGTTTTCAACTTCACCAGCCACCCCTTGCTGAAGGGGTCCTGATTCACTAACGACGGGTCTTTTTTCAGCGCGTCGTTGACCGCGGCAATTTCCCCGGCCACCGGAGCGTACAATTCACTGATGGCTTTGACGGATTCAATTTCGCCAAAGGTCCCGCCTGCGGCCACTTTTCTGCCCACCTCGGGCAAATCAACAAATGTGACATCAGAGAGTTCATCCACGGCAAATCGGGTGATGCCGATGATGAGAATATCACCCTCTTTTTTCATCCATTCATGGGTTTGCGTATAGAGATAATCCGCGGGCGATGGCATGGTAACTCCTGAAATAATCAACCGCCGCATCGCGGCGTTGTCCGGGGGGCTAGTGTAACCGAAATACACGCGTCATTGAATTGCTTTCGATAAAAGGCGGCTCACGTGTCGGCTTTTGCCAGCTTATAAAACGGCAGTTTGACCACCGTAGCGTTGACGCGATTTCCACGGAGATCAATTTCCAAAGCGGTGCCCGGGACCGCACACACGGATTGCACAAATGCCATGGCAATAACTTTTCCCAGCGTTGGGCTGCTGGTGCCGCTGGTTACGGTACCAACTTCCTTGTCGCCAGCCCAAATGGTCATCCCCTGCCGGGCGATTCGCGGGCCGTCCACAGCTAAACCCACGAGAACCGTCTCCAGCCCTCTCCGCCTGATTTCCGCCAAGGCAACTGAACCGATAAACGGCTTTTCATCAGCCACCGCCCATTGCAACCCGGCGGAAATGGGATCAATATTCTCATGCAGTTCATGGCCATACAACGGCATGGCCGCCTCCATTCGCAGGGTATCGCGCGCCGCCAGGCCCGCGGGTTGCAGCGGAGCGCTGCTGATATCCCGCCCCTGTTTGAAAAGCATATTCAGGGCCATTTGCGCAATGGTGGTTCCGCAGATGATCTCCACACCGTCTTCTCCGGTGTACCCGCTGCGGAACACGGTAAATTTTGCGATCAGATAACTTTGCGTCATGACGTGATAGCGCTTTAACGTTGACACCGGATCCGGCAGCAAATTATCCAGCAAGGCTATCACATTGGGGCCTTGAATGGCGATCATGGCGGTTTGCATAGTTTCATCTTTAATCTGGTAATTAAAGCCGGCGCTGTTGGTTTTGAACCAGTCCAAAAGCTTAAGCCGATTGGCCGCGTTGCACACCATCAGCCAATGTTTATCAAACCTGGAAACAATCACATCATCCAGCACGCCGCCATCGGTTTTGCAGATCAGGCTGTAGAGCGACTGGCCCACCACCGCTTTAGATAAATCCCGCGTGCAGATATGCTGCAAAAAGCGCAGAGCATCCGGCCCGGTAAAATGCAGACGCCCCATGTGCGATACATCAAAGACCGAACCGGCTTTTCGCGTCTGCTCATGCTCCGCGATAATCCCACGATAGGACAGCGGCATGGACCATCCGCCAAAGTCCACCATTTTGGCACCCTGGCGAATATGAAAATCATAAAAACAGGTTTTTAACAGCGGTACCGTCGATTCCGTCATAAAACACTCCTCTAATCCTCGCAAGGATATGCAAACCACCGCCCGTGGCAAGCGCCCACGTTATAGCTCACGTTATAGAGCACCCTGGTGACAACCCCGTGGTCGGTTCCCGGCACGGGATCAACCACCGGATTATCATCCGGTGCTCGCGGGTCAAGCAGTTCAACCCAGACCCGTCGCAGCGGCATTGGTGGACACCGAACCGGGTGACCGTTATTCCCAATGATCCTCGAACTCCGATTCCTTATCGCTTATCGACGGGACAGTTTCCACTGCTTATACTGTCTCCATAAAAGCAGCTAAGCGCATGAGGTCGATATGCTTACAATTTCCGGCCGACAAGTGGGGAAACGCAAACAACTATTTGACGATTACTCCATACCTCTACCGCCGGATTCCGGTGACGGCGGCCCCTGGACACTGCGCAAGCTGATTATCAGCATTGTCAACAGCCAAGTTGAAGCCTTTAGGCGGAGGCAAGCGGAGAATCGGCTGGAGAAAGTGCTGTCCCCGCAGCAGATTCAAACTTCCGCCGCCCAGGGCAAAGTTGCCATGGGTGGGCGCAATATCAATCAAAAAGTCGATCCAGATTCTGCGGTTACCAACGCATTGCAGGCCTTTGAAGACGGCCTGTATCTGGTATTGCTCGACGGCGTGGAGCACCGCGAGCTTGACGCGGTCGTTTCCGTTCACGAGCACAGCCGCGTCACATTTATCCGGATGGTGTTCCTGGCCGGGGCTTAGACGGTCGCGGCGTATCGGATCATCCTAAGCCGGCGTGAACCCCAATTTTACTGGTGGTGAATAATGAGTACACCCGAGCCGGGCAAACCGGATATAAAAACCCAGGTAAACCTTGAATTTTGGAAGGCCCAATTGGCGGCCACCGAATCACTAGCCGATCCCGTCGTTCGGGCTATGGCGAGATTTCTTCTTGGAGCCGATGAACACGGCGAGCGGCTGCAAAATCACGACGACATTTATAAGCTCACGATTCAAAACCTGCGACGGTTTCCTTCCCTTAGCGCCATGCAGAGAACGCAACTGGTCACAGCGGTTTTCCCGCGTTTTCACGCTACAGTGTTATATGCCTTGGATATATTTCCGCGATTTCCTTATTGCAAGGTCGGCTACCGGCGATCCTTTCGCAACCTTGGCCAGCCAAGGATAACAGATAGGCAGCGGCTCCAATGGTTGATGGATATCGCCGCAACGCTGCGACCTTATCCCTATGACATTTCCTGGGTGACGCGTTGGGCACCGTATTTGGGAAACCGCCGCTACCACATTTCCATTCTGCTGGCGGCAGCGATGGAAATGCAGGATCAGACCGCCGATGACGTTTTTGCGGCCCTGACTACTGGAACCGCATTACCGGATAGCGGCAGTCCATTTGGCCGTCATACCATTGTTGCCCTGCTGATGGCGGACAAAAGTCGCGGCTGGGAATTTGTGGAAAAACTGCTGCTCTCCGCCCAACGTGAGGAGGGATTGCGACAATCTATTCTCGAAGCCGTGGATGAAGCGCATCCGGAGGCCTACATTCGGATACTGCGGATTATTCTGGAAAATGACCTGATCCGCTTTGCTTCGGTGGCCCGGGCGGTGTGCGCCTCGTGTCGGTGATCAGCGCCAGCC
>JAKAZF010000437.1 GCA_021826605.1 Planctomycetota bacterium
GCTTGCCACCATGCCCGGCTATCTGGTGCAACTGCTGATATCTCCCCAGCAGTCGCACCGCATATTTCAAGTCCTCATCACACTGCTCCTGACGACCATGCTCTGCGTGGTTGGCACAACGGCCATCAGTTCCATGTGCCGAAAAACAGCTTCGGCCACCGCCATTGCCTACGCTTTGATCCTTGCTTTGTTTGGTGGCACGCTGCTGGTTTGGCTCGGGCGGGGAAGTTTGTTTTCACCCGGCGCGGTGTCGATGGCGCTGCGCCTCAATCCACTGGCAGCGGCGCTGGGCGTCATGCATATGCCGGGCTTTGCCCATTTAAATGTGATCCAATGGAATTGGGGCTTTATGGTCGCACTGATCATCCTGTCGCTCATCGTGCTGACAGCGCGGACCAGCCAATTGACGAAGGCCCGCTGAGGATTATTAAATGCCGGGAATAAAATTGATTACAAAGGATGGTTTGGTGAGGATTCTACCTGCACAACGCCGCCTGACAATCGGATTCAAACGCATTGCACCAATACTAGCAGTTTCGGCTCTACTGACGACTTGCGGTCCATTGCTGGCCCGCAATCCACGTGGGTGGGATTATCCCATGTTCCATGATCCCGCATTTACCCCCGCACCTGTGGAGAATGTCTGCGCTACGCCTCGCTATCTCCATCTTTGGCAACTGGTCTTCGCACACAATAATCCAGTTATCGATGCGCAGTTATGTGCGATAATTGCCAAACAGAAGCGCGCTGGCCTGATCATTCCCCATGGGCTTACTGAAGAAATTGACCGTTTGGCGCTCGGTCAATGGAATATGAATGCAAAGGCCTCCAAAAAGACCTTAATCCGCTGGCAGATGGCGCAGATTGCCGCGCTGGCCGTCGTTGGAAAGTCACTGGCCCGCCATGCCGCAGACACGCTGATTCACCTTGATCAGAAAGCTTCGCCCGCACTTGCCATGGCGATTGACCCGCTGCTTTTCGGCAGCCGCAACCATGTTATTATAAAATTATGGTCCAGCCGGGCTGCGGATGATCAGATGCCCATTCTAATGCGTCGAAGTGCGATTCGCGGACTGGATCGCAGCGGCGACGTTAAAACTGCCACTCGGCTGTCCCGAATATGTTTTAGCCGGCGAACCCCCGTGATTCTGCGTATTGCGGCGGCACGGGCTCTTTCGCATCTGCATGCTAATGAACACCTTAACATTATTGCCGGCAATCAGTCCGGTCGTGGTGCCAGTCGCGTTGATGAGATTATTAACGCCATCCTTACCTTGGGCACAGGGCGAGCGTCTGCGATCATCCATCTTTGCCTGGCCAATCGCTCCAGCGTCATCCTCATCGCGTTGCGACGGATTGACCGGAGCGTGTCAATGTCGCGTCAATTTATACGATTTGATGGCGGTAAACTCGCTGCCCGGTTGAGCCATGCCGAACTTGCCAGTGTTCGGCATGCGGTGACCGCTATTGCGCTTCGGGCGGATATTGCACAATCCCTGCCAATACTCTTCAGCCAGCTTGCCGACATGCGCACTTATATCAGTGATGATGCCCGCATGGCCATAACCCGACTGGCGCAAGGTGTCGATCTGCGCCGTCTGGTTGTTTCAGATGCCATGGCTCGCGTCGGAGTACCAACGACCAGATTAAATGCCCAGACTCAGATGCAGTCACTTCTCATTCTGGGGCGGCTGAAGATTCGTGGCGCTGTTGCCCCAGGTACGCGTTTGCTTCACAGTTCGTCCGATCGCGTAGTGCTGGCCGCCGTAATCACGCTGCGGCGCTTAAAAGCGGTGCACGAAGCACCGGTCGTATATCATTTAGCTGTACGCATTCTTGCCCATGAATTTAAATTAAAAAAACAGTATAATGATAAGCTGGCAAAGGAAAAAATACCCGGTGGCCCCGCTATGGCCGGCCAATATTCGATTGCGCTCAGTGGCCATGTCCTGCTGCAATCCCAGACGATGTCGCAGGCGTTTTGTATGTTGGGGCAATTGAAATACAAACCGGCGCTTCCAACACTGGTAAGGTTAATTCCGCAGTTCGGGCCTTACTCCAACCGCAGTCGTGAGGCAGCTATCTGGGCGATCGGTAAAATTGATGCCAATGAGCCGGATAAGACCATTGCCCGCGAATTGCTCGCCCGGCTCAATGATGCCTACAATCTGCCCCCGGAAATTGATGGCGTGCGAGCCATGTCGGCCGTGGCTTTGGCCCGCATGAATTACAAACCCGCACTGAGCTCGATAGAATCATTTGCCATTGAACCCGATCCGGCCCCGTCCACTTATGCCTGTATCTGGGCGGCAAAAAAGCTCGCGGGAAAAAATTATCCCATTCCGGTCGGTCACCAGACTGTTCCCCGAGGTTTTATCCGGCCACTTAAGAATTAGCCGCTGTACAGACGGCCTTTCATTTTGTTCAATTGTCACGGGGCAGAGTCGCTTAAATGGGCTTTGCTGAATTTCCTTCATTGATCGAATAAAACGAAGGCGGCCGGTTGACATCTCAGGCCAAACTTGATAACCCTTGTAAATGTTGTGAATGTAATGTTCTGTTGAACGCATGGCCATGAGGAGTCAATGATGCAGTACACCAACTTAGGCCGCACCGGCTTGATCGTTTCGCGTATTTGCCTGGGTATGATGACCTACGGCAGTAAAAAGTGGCGGCAGTGGGTTCTGGAAGAAGATGAGTCCTTGCCGTTTATTGAAAAGGCATGGAAAAGCGGCATTAATTTTTTCGATACCGCCGATGTGTATTCCAATGGGGTCAGCGAGGAAATACTTGGTCGCGCTGTGCGGAAGATTGGTGTTTGACGTGAGCAGGTCGTGATTGCCACCAAGCTTAACGGCCCGATGGGGGAGAGTCCCAATCAGCGTGGCCTCTCACGCAAGCACATTCGCCACGCGATTGATAACTCCCTTAAACGCCTCAATATGGATTACGTCGACCTTTATCAAATTCATCGGTTTGATCCGCATACGCCCATCGAAGAAACCATTGATGGCCTCCACGATGTGGTGAAGGCCGGTAAAGCTTTGTACATTGGTGCTTCGTCCATGGATGCGTGGCAATTTTCCGACTATCTCCATACCGCCCGGAGATTAAACAGGACACGTTTCGTCTCGATGCAAAATCATTATAATTTAATATATCGTGAAGAGGAGCGGGAAATGCTGCCGCTGTGTCGGCACGAAGGGATAGCCGTTATTCCGTGGAGCCCGCTTGCACGGGGTTTTTTAGCGGGAAATCGGAATGCTGCCGACAAAGGGCAGACCGAGCGCGCCAAAACCGACGAATTTGCCCATAAACTCTATTACCAGCCGGCAGATTTCACGGTGGTGGATCGTATCACGCAGATTGCCAAATCCCGAAATGTATCCAATGCGCAGATCGCGCTGGCCTGGATACTGCATCAGCCGGAGGTTACCTCACCGATCATTGGTGCATCGAAGATGCATCACTTGGATGAAGCCATCGCCGGCGTTGACATCAAATTAACATCCGAGGAACTCTCTGCACTGGCGGAACCTTATGTTCCGCACCGCGTACTGGGGCATGGATGAGAATTGGTATCTCCCCCGGAATCTGATCCGATGAAATGCTTACTTCGGGATGGGCTCTATCAGGCGTCCGACCCA
>JAKAZF010000438.1:0-2419 GCA_021826605.1 Planctomycetota bacterium
CCAAGTTTTTATCCGGCCGCGACAATTTCAGTATTTCAGGGTGGTAAGTGTATCTTGCGATCGGTCAATGTGTTTCCACCCGGAGCGTTTCGCGGTGGCCGCGGATCGCCGGAATGTCTGGTTGGACCGAATCGTGTGACCTTACGGCAGGACGGAACCCTGGGGTTGACGGCGCGCGGTTATCCGATGGAAAATACCATCACAGGCCCGCGCTATCGAACCACTCAGGCGATTCATGTGGATTTAACTTTCCGGCCGCTGACATCGGGAAATCAGCACATTCTTCCGCTGCGGCCCGATTCGGTGGACGGGGCACAGCACAGCTGGGTTCTGGCTGTCCCGATGGCTGCGGTAACCGGACGCATCGGGCAAATTAATCTTGCCGATGACACCATGCTTTTGAATATGCCGCTGGATGCTCTGGGTTATCACGATCAGTATTTCGGCGGTTCGGGCATCGGTCGGGATGTGCGGGCAATTTCGCGCGGCCATGCGGAAAACCAGGATTGGGCGATCGCCTGGGATCATACCAGCACCAGTCGTCCGTGCGATACCGATTCGCTGATTATTCTGGATAAATCCGCGGCACCGGTGATCATTCAGCATCCGCAGAGTGAAATCGCATACAGCCGCTGCGGCGGGCTGCGAAATCAATATCCTTCGCGGATGGTGCTGCACGGCAGCGATTCGCGCGGGCATAATGTGGAATTGGTCGTCACGCATCAGAATCTTATTGAGTCCAGCCCGTATCTGGTTCGCAACAGTTGTTCCGTGCAATTGCGCTCGCGCGGCAGCAAACGCTATCTCGGCGTGGGCATCATGGAAACCCTCAGCACCCGCGGGTTGACCTGGCCGATTATCAGTGATCTCGCGGCGCGGTCCATCCTGCAGGTTGCCGCCGACGACCCGCTCTGGCGGCAATAGCCTTCCCATCAAGGCAGCCGGCGGATTGTGCAATCAAAATTGGCCGCCGCGGTCAGGCTGGTAAAATGAATCTGCGCCATTGAATAGGCCGGCACACGCAACGTATTCCATCCGGACGTTTCCTCCACCTGTGCGCCCTGGGCGTTTAGAAAACGATACTGAAATTCCAGATACAGTTCACTGCCGGTTACATTACGCACCGGTATGGCAACATCCAATTGACCATCGCCGACGCGGCTTACGATCGGTTCATTGACCAGAATTTTTCCCTGCAGACTGTAGCTGGTCAAATGCACCTGCGGAAATGGATTCAGTGTGTTCTGATTGGGCACCACCGGCCCTTGACAGCCGGCAAGGGCCAGTATTCCGCTGAGGCAGAAGGCCGCCACAAGACTTATCGATGAACGTTTGACACGACCCTTGGGTAACATTGCACAGGCTCCTTGTAATCGATGCCACTTATTGCTGCGCCGGTTGTATCGGGGTTTCATGAACGGTTTTCACCTGGGTTTGTGTGCTTTGCGTTTGAACCCGGGTGGTGGTTTTAATGGTGGTGGTGCGTAACACCATCGGGCCGGTAATCTGCAGATCCACGGTATTATTCTGCAGGTCCACCGCCTTTAATCCGGTGGATACGCCGATTTCCTGTTTCAGAGCGGAATAAAAGTCATCCGGAGCGCCGTTGTATTCAACGGCCAGTCTGCCGTACGCGGTGGCGGTCGATCCCGTCATGCCGCGGTCAATAACCATCCGCACGCCGGGAACTTTCTGCATAAAATGTTTGATGGCCAGCACATCGTCAATGCTCCGGGCGTTGTAGATACGGATAATCAGCGGATTGTATGCGGTCGCGCTGCCGCCCCAGACCGCGGCAAGTTTCTGCATGATCTTGTCGGCCAGATAGCCGGTGTACATATTGATATTGGTTTTGCTGGCCGGCATCGGCATGTCCACATACGCGGCGGCCAGAACGCGTGCGTCCGTGGTGCTTACCGCCTGGGCTAAAAGTCGCACCGCGTTTCCAAACGAGGCCTGCTGCGTGGGAGCGGCCTGAATTTCAATCAGCACATCGGTTTGGAGCTGGTGCTTTAAAAGCGGCAATACCTTCGGATCACCATTCTGGAGCCGCAGGAAGCTTTCGCGTGACAGGACTTTTTGGGCCATGGATGGATCCTGTATATCCACTTGACCGTTGGCGTTAAGATATTCGATCATGGAAATTTGAATGGCGTCAAAATCTTCATTACCCAGATGGAACGTTCCGGCGGTGGCTCCGCCCTGACCCAGAAGCACCTCCACCATCATCCGCGGGCTGCGCTGTGCCTGATAGGCCTGCACATAAGCAGCCTCATCAGGCAGGGCCACATGTGTGCCGTATGGATTGCCCGTTACCGGTGTGCCGTAAGCATTGGAGGGCAGGGGTTTGGAATAAGCCTGCGGCTGATATGCCGCCTGATCTTGCGGCGAGGGAATCACCACATCCTGCAGGGGCTGC
>JAKAZF010000438.1:2429-3642 GCA_021826605.1 Planctomycetota bacterium
GCCAGCATAACCAGCATCAGAACCGAAGCAATGATCGCAAAAGTCTTCATGGCCATAACCTCCAAAGGCGCAACCAGCGAAGGCCATAAGCCCAACCAGCCGCACACCATCATTTTACCCCATTAAACGCCCACCGCCACAACCCATTGCCCGGCCCGCAGCCCGGCGGGTTGCCGCCGGTCATCGGGGACGCGTTTAATGTTCAACATCGCCGGCTTTTGGGAGGTGCGTGAGCCGGGTAAAACACGCATCCCCCGACGCTTTTGCTGACGAGCCGATATGTTGCAAAGGCAGAGAATGCTGGGTATGCTCAGCGCAGTGAACTGACGCCGATGAAGGTAGGCGATATACACTGTTCAAGGATTCGGGCGGGTGATTGCACAAGAAAATGGTTTGCTTCCGATTGTGAATTTGGACGGTGCGGACCCTTGGAGCGAGGTTCTAACCGTTGCTTCGCCGCACCTCGATCAACGCGGTTTGGAGCGCATTAAAACTGCACTAGACGGACGAACGAAGAGCGTCGCGATTGAACGTCACTATATTGACAAAGACTACCGTGACACATTCACCAATTTTCATTCCAAGAAATTCAGCACCCCAGATTCCCGGTGTATTCGGCTTCATTTTTTTGGTAACCCCATTGACCACAAAGTTATCCGCGACGGCAAAAAACTACAGCAACATTATCTTGGGTATTCAGTGATTCGTCCCACGCGGCCGAATTGTGTTGGTCGCACCCTCTTGGAACCTGGCGCTTGCGCCCTTACGAATTGCCACATCAGCTTATGCACCGAGGAGGTCTCAATTCAAGGTGCCATTCTCAAGGTTTCCGGTTTTCCGTTTATAAGTCAAGATGCCGATGTTACGGTATGCGCACAATCAGCGCTATGGATGCTGGCTCGCTATTTCAGCAATCGATATCGAATACATCCCGAAATCTACCCATTTCGTCTGACCGATTTGACGCGGGATTTCTCTATAGGGAGGCTGATTCCCAGCGGTGGTCTGTACATTTGGCAGATGGCCGAAGCCCTCCGCCAGATCGGCTACGCACCGGTTATCTATGAGCGTCAGGGCTTTAAAGACAGCTTTGAACACTTGATGTACACATATATTGAATCAGGAATTCCCATCTTGGCCGCCTTCCATAATCACGTCGTTGTACTCTTCGGCCACCGGTCGGATTTTTCCGCGCCACCGGCTCCCCAGACAA
>JAKAZF010000439.1 GCA_021826605.1 Planctomycetota bacterium
AAATTCTTTCTGAACTGGCAGGCCGTGATCTGATGCCGATTATCAATGCCAACGGTGGTGAAAAGTTTTGTAACGAGGTGCTGGAAACCTACCGCGAGGCCGCCGCCGCTTTGGCTGGTGATCTGGACGTGCCGTTTGCCCACTCTGGCCATCGGCTGGCGCAACACCCGATCCGGTCCGTAGGCGGACCCGATGGGTTACACCCCAGTCAACACGCGCATACGATCATAGCCGCGCAGATCATTTCAACGCTTGAACCCATCATCAAGAATGCCAACACATCCTTTGTCGGTTCGCCCACTTGAATCCGCCTTTGCCAAAAAAACCATTACTGCTGATTGGTCTAATTCTGGCCATAACGCTGGATACAGCGGTGCAGCTATGCTGGAAGGCGGCCGAGCCGCGCCACGCCTCACCCGGTGGCGTCATTATCGCCACCATCCTCAGCCCGTGGTTTGCCGGTGTAGTTGTTATGATGATTTGCCAATTGTTTAACTGGATGATGGTGCTAAGTCTTGCAGATGTCAGCTTAGCACAGCCCATCACGGCTCTGGGCTACGTCACCGTAGCCGTTATGTCGTTTTTTCTCTGGCACGAGACACTCACGCTGTCGCAGATGCTCGGCGTGGGAAGTATCCTCATCGGTGTGGCACTGGTGAGTCGCACGCACAAGATCGGAACGGCGGGGAAACCGGTATGAATGTCATGGGCGCTGTAGCCTTGCTGACAGCGATTGCGCTGGAGGTGTGCGGACAGTTGTGCATGAAACGCGCAATGCGCGAACCATCGAGCGGCTTTCGCGCTGCTGTTCGCCGCGTTTGCACTAACCGATGGCTGCAGGCGGGCATTTCGGCCTTTATTATTGAGTCTCTGTTCTGGACGTGGACACTTTATCTCCTGCCCCTGAATATCGCATTTCCTATGGGTTCGTTATGCTTCGCAGGTGTGGCGATTGGAGCGGCCTATTTCCTCCATGAACCAATCTCCCGCCTCCGTTGGTTGGGTATCGCAATGATCCTTTTGGGTGTGGGATTATTGGGTGTCAGATTCTGAAGGGCATCATGGCGGACGCATCAGCTTGGAACGATATCAGCGCAGCCGGGCGGTCGAATCTGGATCGATTGCTCAAGTGCGATAGCAGCCGCCTGCAGGTGTGGCTCGTGCATGATTGGCTCACCGGCATGCGTGGCGGAGAGAAGGTACTTCTGGAATTAATACGGTTGTTTCCATCGGCGCGCGTTGCGACGCTCTTTTACAGCTCCGGATCGGTGCATCCGGAAATAGAACGCCGCATTTCGGCAGTTTCATGGTTGCAGAATATTCCTCAAATCGAAAGGCGCTATCGGTCGCTGCTGCCCCTCATGCCTTTGGCAATCCGATCGGTGCGGATTACCCCGGCCGATCTGGTCATCAGTACCAGTCATTGTGTCGCGAAAAATATCCGCGCCCAGTCACCCCACCTTTGTCACTGTTTTACGCCCATGCGCTATATCTGGGACATGCAAAGCGCTTATCTGCAGTCTCGAGGACCTGCCACTCGCATCGCCCTCAAAACCCTTACGCCTTGGCTGCGGCATGCGGATATAGCCGGGCATAAGAGTGTGCATCAGTTTGTCGGAACCTGCCGCAATGTGTGTGAACGCATTGAACGCATCTATAAACGCCCCAGCCTTGTGGTGCATTCGCCGATTGATGAGACGTTTTTCAAACCGGCTGAAAAGGTGTCGGGCCAATTTTTTCTTGTCGTTTCCGCCCTTGTGGAATATAAACGAATTGATCTGGCGGTGGAGTTTTTCACCCGATTGGATGCAGGCAACCGGGCACGATATGGAAAGTTGATCGTCATCGGTACCGGGCCGGATATGACCCGGCTTAAAAGCATGGCAGCATCAGCGGCCGGAAATGTGGAATTTAAGGGCTGGCAGGATGATGCCGCCGTGCGCTGGCATTATCAAAATTGTCGGGCGTTGATTTTCCCTGGCGAAGAGGATTTTGGTCTTACTCCCATTGAGGCCATGGCATGTGGTCGTCCCGTTATCGCTTATGGTCGCGGAGGGATACTGGAAACGGCTATCGCCCTTGATGATGCCTCCCCGGAACGCGCAACAGCTATATTTTTTCAGAAGCAAACATTAGAATGCTTTGGGGCATCGCTTGAAAGGTTTATCAATGAGGAGCGCCTTTTTCATCCAACCAAACTTTTTGCCAGAGCGATGGAGTTTGGCCGCCCGGCATTTCACACTCGTATGGCTGTGATTGCCCGCGCGGTGATGGATGGGCACCGCGACATGTCCGAAGACTTATTACAGCGGGCGCTTGCGATTAGCGAGGATCATTAAATCATCCTGTTACAATTATTTAGCCGAAAATTGTAATTACGACACTTTTCTCGAAAGGAATGCCATCCATGTCATCGCCCAGGTTTTCTGTCAGTAAGCCCGTTAATCGATTGGTCACCGGCAACCCGAAAATCGGCATTCGCCCGACGATTGATGGTCGCCGGGATGGCGTTCGGGAGTCGCTTGAAAATCAAACCATGGAGATGGCCCGGCGGGTGGCGGCGCTGCTCGCCAAACAACTCCGGCACGCGGATGGTACGGCGGTGGAGTGCGTCATTGCAGATGGAACCATTGGTGGTATTGCGGAGGCGGCCCGGTGCGAAGAAAAATTTGCCGCTTCCGGTGTTGGGCTAAGTATCACGGTCAGCCCATGCTGGTGCTACGGATCGGAAACGATGGATATGAACCCATTAATACCCAAAGCGATTTGGGGTTTTAATGGCACGCAGCGCCCTGGTGCGGTATATCTCGCGGCCCTTGGAGCCGGACATTCTCAAAAAGGTTTGCCGCTATTTAATATCTATGGACGTGATGTGCAAAATCCGGATGAAAACACGATCCCGGACGATGTCCAGCAAAAGCTGCTTGATTTCGCATCTGCCGGACTTGCCGTGGCGTCACTTCGCGGGCGGTCGTATTGCTCGATCGGTGGGGTATCGATGGGTATCGCCGGTTCAGCCGTCGATGAAGCATTTTTTAATGCCTATCTCGGCATGCGTGTGATGAGTGTAGATATGGTGGAAATCACCCGTCGTATTGAACGCAACATCTTCGATGCTAAGGAATATGCCAAAGCCCGCACATGGACACAGCGGTATTGCCGCATGGGTATGGATGCCAACATTGCGGCCAATCGCCGCAGCCGCAGTCAAAAAAACAAGGAACTTGAGTACTGTGTCAAAATGACGCTTATCGTTCGCGATTTAATGGTGGGCAATCCCCAACTCGCCAAGCTGGGCTTTCCGGAAGAGGCTATGGGCTACAACGCTATTGCTGCGGGTTTTCAAGGGCAGCGGCAATGGACCGATCATTATCCCAACGGTGATTTTCTGGAAACCATTCTTAATTCTTCATTTGATTGGAATGGAATTCGTCAGCCCTATATTGTGGCCACGGAAAATGACGCTTTGAATGGTACTGTCATGTTGATGGGCCAACTGTTAACCGGCTCTGCTCAGATATTTGCCGATGTTCGCACGTACTGGAGTCCGGATGCCGTGCTGAAGGCAACCGGTCACCACCTGGGTGGCGAGGCGCGCGATGGCATCCTGCAT
>JAKAZF010000440.1 GCA_021826605.1 Planctomycetota bacterium
CATTCCACCTGGGATGAAAGCACCGGAGCCGCAGGATAAAACGCTGAAAGTTTGGCGTGGGATTGACCGGGAGCATTCATAAGGACTATTTCTTGGTACGGCAAGAACAAGCAGGAATTGCAATAAATGAAAGCGATATTTCCGGCAAGCGGTTTGTCTACCGTGCCGCCGGCCGGCGTTCCATGCGCTTGATCTTACGCGCGGATCATCGGCTTGAAGGGGCACCATCGATCAACGAACACAGTTGGGAAATTGAGAATGGGAAATTGGTGCTCCGGCATCGCGCCGGCCATCCAACGGTAGAGTTGACCACATCAGACGGCGAACATTTTACCGGAACGGACCTTACTACCTCCCCACCGGAAAAAGCCCGGCTGTCACCGGATTGGCGAAAGATTTTCGGACCGCTCAATACGCTGGTGCGCGAAGTGCGCTATACGCTCCGGGCTGATAAACGCCCTGCGCCGCTGCTTCTGTCACAGGCGGTGCTGATGCAAAACAGCGTGGCGGTGCGCATCGGAAGCAAAACCATCCGCTGGATATTTCCCTTCGCGGGGGTTAAGCGATTTATGGCACAGACGATCCTGCCGTGGGCGCTGCCGGGGTGCGCAGTGCTTACCGGCGAGACTCCGACCGATTTTGTCATCGGCGTATATCTTAATGAAGCGACAACAACGACGAGCTTTGCAGATATGCCCGGACAAAAATTTCTGCTTTCCGTTGAAAAAGAGACGCGGCATCCCAAAATAGCGAATTGCCACAGCTTTGTTCAAAATCCCCAGCCCGGCGATGATGCAACGTACATTCGATATTCCCCGACATTGTGCTGCTGGGTCCCACCGCGGAATACCGCCAAAACGCGCAAGTGCTCGGTGGTGGATAACGGGCAATACGCCTGGCGTGTTGAGATGATTCGCGATCTGGCGCGACAAGTTGGCGATGTGGATATTTTCGGCAAGCTTTCCGGAAGACCCCTGGGCGGTTATCACCGCAGCAGCGACAGCACGTTCGGCAACGATAAATATCTGGGCATTGAGAATCATTGCTTTTATCTGGCCCTGGAGCGGGCCGTGGCGGATGATTATATTACCGAAAAATTTACGGACGCTGTTTTATGCGAGGCGGTACCGATTTATGACGGGGCCGGCAATATCGACACTTATTGCCATCCCGATGCTTATATCCGGGCATCGGAAATCGGCAATATTGACTGGAACAACTGGCGGTCTGAATATGAAAGACGACGGCCCGCGGTGGAGGCACAAAAGGAACTCATCCGCGCGCGGCTGAATGTCTTTTCCTATTTTCATCTGCTTACTGATGATTTGTCGCTTCTGGATAAGATCAGACCAATAACCCGATAAGCCGCGAAAGCGATCTGCTGTGCCCATGGGTGATGTTGTCCAAGATTGCTGGCATGATCCTGGTTTGACTCCATGAAACGCGCTGCATTACCATGACCAGTTGAAAAAGAGCCGGACGATTACGATGACAGTTTCGGGTGTTCAATGACGATGCGACAATTACAGGGCTTACTGCTTGATAATCAAAAAGAACTCCACGCACTGCAATCGCGATTTACCGTTGGCCAATTTCTGGTGCCTCTGTTGAGTCGCAAGGGAATCCGTACCAACAGTACGCGGCTTTTCAAGCTCCTGAGTAAAAGCAAACCTTATTTTCGCGGCCTGAGTTGGGGCGGAACATACTATGTGGGCAATGCGTTTGATCACACGAGTTTGTCATTATCGCTCTGGCCGGAGGTCCAGGGAGCCAACCTGCTGGTGCTGCAGAAATTATTCCAAAACTCGGTACGCCCCTGCTACATTGATGTCGGGGCCAATGGTGGCATGTATGCGGCTAATATCGGCAGATTTACTGCCGGCAAAGGGCAGGCGATTGTATTTGAAGCCAATCCGGAGATGGCCCAATTGGCGGCGGCCACCGCGGCATTGAATCATCTGAATAATGTTCAGATATTTGCCGCCAAGGTCAGTGATGTTAACGGAATTATTCAACTCAATACGGTACCGGGACAATCCGGCTCATCATCGGTTCTATCCGAGCATCTGACAAAAGAATTCGGACATGACAGCGGAAAAGTCAAAACGGTTGAGGTGCAATGCTTCAAACTTGACGATGTGTTGTCAAACATGCCGGCGGTGGTCAACGCGGACCGAGTCGTGCTGAAAGTGGATGTTGAGGGCCATGAAAGATCGGTGTTCAGCGGTGCCGCGGAATTTATCAGCCGCTTCAAGCCGCATCTGTTTTTTGAGTGGAATCGGGATTGTGTTGTCAGCGCCACCGATTCTCTGGCAACCCTGACCGGGTTTTTGAACACGTTATGCCAATATGATTTTTCCGCATACCGGGATGCCGGCGGCGAGATTGCCTTTCCGCCGCCCGTGGATGTATCGCCAGTAAACATTATCGGTGCGCCTCGCGGGTAGCGAAGTGGAAAGGACTAGTAAACCATGTCGAAATGGTGGCAAAATATAACCAAAGCCTTGCCGGCAAGAAGGAAGGATATTATCAAACTTTCGGAAACGGTCCGGCAACTCGGTCAAGCGGTGAATCGCGGCAATCAGGAGTTGTTCTTAACTGAACTGCTGAAGTCACAAAGATATAGCGATCCGCAGCGGCTGGCTCGCTTTGAACATCAGGTTTACTCGCAAAACGGCGAAGATGGAATTCTTGCGGAGATATTCCGAAGAATTGGAGTCAGCACCCGTTATTTCGTGGAAATAGGGGTTGGCGACGGATTGGAGAATAACACGGTCTATCTGTTGAGTCGCGGCTGGGCGGGTATTTGGATGGAGGGAAGCTCGAAAAGTGCGGCGGTGATTCGCCGGAATTTGAATCGGCTGATCGGCAGCAAAAAACTGACGCTCATCGAATCATTTATTACGCGGGAAAATGTCTCTTCGCTGTTGGAGCAGGCCGGTGTGCCTGCGGACATCGACCTGCTGTCGATAGACATTGATCGCAACACCTTTTACATATGGGAGGCACTGGCAGATTACAAGCCAAGAGTGGTGGTGGTGGAATACAATGCCATCATGCCACCGGAGCTGGACTGGAAGGTTCAATACCGGGCAGATCAATGGTACGACGGCAGCCTCTATTTTGGGGCCAGCCTCAAAGCCTTTGAGATTCTTGGGGGGAGGTTGGGATATTCCCTGGTAGGCTGTGATCTATGCGGCGTCAACGCATTTTTTGTCCGAAATGACTTGGCTGGAAATCACTTTACGGCCCCATTTTCTGCGGAAAACCACTACGAGCCGCCGCGATATTGGCTGATCCGAACCGCGGGTCATCCGCGCGGGTTTGGCGAGTTTCGCGCCTGATTGATCGGGCGGACATGCCGAGGCTCTGGGTGCAATGGAATTTACGTGGACATCGCTTTTCGTGGAGGAGTAATCCGATCAACTTCGCTGCATGGCCCTGCCAACCATCATGGTGGCCAATTCCGGCATTGAAACCACGGGCCGCCAGCCCATTTGAAAGATTCGCGCGGGGTTTGATACCAATCGGGGGTACTCGGCAATAAATCCGGGGATCGTGCGCACCACGGTCCGCCAATCCAGATCAACTGCGGCAAAACAGGC
>JAKAZF010000441.1 GCA_021826605.1 Planctomycetota bacterium
CGGTTATCCGTTTGTGGTGGAAAGCGCCCAGCGGTCCAACAATGCCGGATAGATTCGCGATATTGTGGCCTGCTCCGCCAGGGGCCAGGTGGATGTGCTCATCGGAACGCATCGATTGTTAAGCCAGGACGTGCGCTTTAAGAACCTGGGGTTGGTCGTCATTGATGAGGAACAGCGTTTCGGGGTGGATCATAAGGAACACCTCAAGCGACTGCGTACGGAAGTGGATGTGCTTACCATGACCGCCACGCCAATCCCACGAACCCTGCACATGAGCCTGCTGGGTATACGGGATATCTCCAATCTGGCTACGCCGCCTCGCGATCGGCGCAGTGTGGTTACCGAAGTGATCAGTTTCGATGAACCGCGCATCAAGCAGGCCATTGAGCGTGAGCTGGCCAGGGATGGGCAGATTTATTTTGTTCACAATCGAATATGGAATATTCAGACTATTGCCGATCGCTTGCGGCATTTAGCGCCGGACGCGCGCATTGTCATCGGTCATGGACAGATGCCTGATGGCGAGTTGGAGGATGTGATGCACAGGTTTTATAAGCATGAGGCGGATATCCTGGTATCCACCACCATCATCGAAAGCGGCCTGGATATTGCCAGTGCGAACACCATTTTTATCCATGAAGCTGAAAATTTCGGATTAAGCGATTTGCACCAGTTGCGTGGACGGGTAGGGCGGTCAAGGCATCGGGCCTATTGCTATCTGATTCTCAGCCCAGATAAATTGCTGAGTGAAAAAGCTTCCCGCCGGCTCAAGGCGATGGAGGAATATACGTCCTTGGGCGCCGGTTTTAAAATTGCCCTGCGCGATCTTGAAATTCGGGGGGCCGGAAATTTGCTGGGCGATGACCAGTCCGGCCATATTGCCGCGGTTGGATACGAACTGTACTGCCAACTTTTGGATGAAGCGGTCAAGCGGCTCAAGCGTCAGCCACTCAAAAAGCCGCTGGAAGTGAATCTGGAAATCGGCATTTCCGGCACCGTGCCGCGCAGCTATATTTCCAGCGATAAACAGCGGATGGACTTATACCGCCGCCTGGGCCGCTGCGATACTTCCGACTCACTGGAGAGTTTCCGCACCGATATCACCGACGCTTTTGGGCCAATTCCTCCATCGGCGGCGACTCTTTTTGATCTGGCGGAATTGAGAATTTTGGCCCGCGCGTGGGGAATCAGCAGCATGATTGCCAGGCCGCCGGATGTCATCTTCACGCTCGAGGATATGACTATGCTCGGACCGTTGCTGAGTAAATCTCCGGGCAGCGTGCGTGCGGTGGATGAAAAGACAATTCATCTTCGCTTACCACCGAATTTTTTTCAGGGACCGACGCTGATGAATGTGTTGCGGCAGCTTTTATCGCGGCCACAGGGTGCATCGGCCGGTTGACCCCGGCTGGTTTTCTGCCTACGCCAAAGGGGATATGATAATTGCGATTGGTGACGCTGGTGGGTGGCTGGAATAGCGGGTGGATATGAAGGTGCTGGTAACGGGTGCGGCGGGTCGGCTTGGCCGTTATTGCGTGGCTGATCTTATCGCCAGCGGCTTGGAGGTCGTTGCGACCGATCGCCGGCAGAATGATTCCGACAATCTTCCGGTCAACATTGTTGATCTGCTGGATACAGCCGCCGTCGCTGAAATGATGAGGGGTATCCAGGCGGTGGTGCATCTGGGCAACCATCCCGGTGTGCTGGCGTGTTCCAAGGATCGAATTTTTCACGAAAACGTTGCCATGAACATGAATGTGTTTCTGGCGGCCCTGAATCACGGCATTAAAAAGATTGTTTTTGCCAGCTCCATTCAAGTCATCGCCAGCGAAACTCCCGAATTCACCCCAGCCTGTCCACCGCCCTATGTTTCGTATCTGCCGCTGGACAGTGACTCGCCGGCACAACCCGGCAATGTTTACGCCTTAAGCAAGTGGATCGGGGAAACCATGTTGCGTGATTATTTCGTACCCGCCGGTATGGATGCGGTGGCGTTGCGTTTTCCCACCCTGGTCGATTTATCCCGGCTGGAGCGGTTGTGGCGGCACAATCTGGAAATTCAGGTCCAACAGCGCCCCGCATCCGCCCGAATCTCCCAGGGCTTTGGAGCATTGATGTTTGAAGACGCGGCACGCCTTATGACCAGGCTGCTGTCTGTACCGACGCCTGGGTACCGCGTCTATTTGCCTGCGGTATCCGTGTCACCCATCAATGATATATCGGAATTAATTGATACCTATTATCGAGGCGTTCCACAGCGTCGGCCACCCGCAGAAATGAGCAGTCTGATCGATATTTCCCGGATAGAAAAGGAAATCGGATGGCGACCGCTAAACCGCATGGAACAGCCTCCGAGAGACGCAATCCGGGCGTAAAAAGGAAAATAAGATGCCTGCGATCCGAAATATCCGTGTTATTCAAACTGCTCCGGCCGGGGCGAATCTGACGGTTGTTCGTGTGGAAACCGATGAGCCTGGCCTGTATGGTTGGGGCTGTGCCACCTTTACTCAGCGCTATCTTGCCGTGGGTGCGGCAATTGAACTTCATCTGAAGCCGCTGCTGCTGGGCCGCGATGTGGCTGGCATTGAAGATCTATGGCAATTAATGATGATCAATGGCTACTGGCGCAACGGCCCCGTACTTAACAACGCCATTGCCGGCATTGACCTTGCACTGTGGGACATCAAAGCCAAACAGGCCAATATGCCGCTGTATCAGTTGCTGGGCGGAAAATGCCGCCAGGGCGCGGCTGTGTATCGACATGCCGATGGTCGCGAGCTCCGCGAAATAGAGGACTGCGCGCGGCAGTTCATCAGCCAGGGTGTGCGGCATATTCGCGTGCAATACGGTGGCTATGGTGGCCATCGTGCCGACCGGCGACATCCGGATGGCGCTGCCCCCGGCAATTACTATGATCCCCGGTCGTATACCCGCAGTGCACTGACGGCGCTGGAACACATACGCTCTGTGCTTGGTGACGAGTTGGAAATCCTTCATGATGTGCATGAACGGCTAAGTCCAGCCCAGGCGGTTGAATTTGCCAGGGAATGCGAGCCACTGCGATTATTTTTTCTGGAAGATCCGCTGGCTCCGGAGGATCTGCCGTGGCTGGAGAATATCCGCAAGGTCTGCAGTACCCCGCTGGCAATGGGCGAGCTTTTCAATCACCCACGCGAATGGTTGCCCGTGATTACGCAGCGCCATATTGATTTTATGCGCATGCATGTGACTCAGATGGGCGGGCTGACACCGGCGCGGAAAGTGGCGGCCTTGGGTGAACTCCATGGCGTACGCACCGCATGGCATGGACCCGGTGACGTTTCACCGGTTGGCCATGCCCTGAATGTACACTTGGATGTGGCCACGCCCAATTTTGGCATTCAGGAATTCAGTGGTTTTAACGATGCTCTGAAAAACGTGTTTCCCGGCTGTCCCGAATTGCGCGATGGGTATTTGTATCCCCATGATAAGCCCGGGCTGGGTATTGATGTGGATGAGGCTTTGGCGGCAAAGTTTCCGTGCAGCGACAAGGTGATCGAGTGGACCCAGGCGAGGTTGCCCGATGGCACGCTGCATCGCCCGTGAGTAATGAGTGTCAAAAGA
>JAKAZF010000442.1 GCA_021826605.1 Planctomycetota bacterium
GCAGGTGGCCGCCGTATTCGTCGAAGGGGCTATCGCTCCCATGTCGACAGCGGGAACGCATTTTGATCTGTATGTTACCGCCTTGTCAGGAACCGCGACGACCAATCTGGAAAATGGTCTGCTGTGGCCGGTGCCGTTACGCACGCACATTCGTAAAGTCAGGCAAACAACTTCCATTGCCCGGGGCATGGGACCGGTTTTCTCCAATCCGTTCAGTGCCGGGGGAGTGTTAAAAAAGCCCTCGGATATTATCCGCAACGGGCGTATTTTGGGTGGTGGAATTGTGACCCACAGTCTGCCGGTGATGTTGGAGCTTTACAGCCCGTCTTATCGGGTCAGCGCCCTGGTTGAACGAATTATTAACGAACGCTTCGGCGGCTTTCCGTCCGTTGCCGCCGCTGAAAACGATATGCTGATCCGTTTGCGGATTCCCAAAAAATATCACCGCCATCCGGCGCGGTTTATCCGTCGGGTCATGGCGCTGTATCTGCAACGTAATATGCCCGGCTTTGCTCATGCTCAAACGACAGTGCTGATTAACGCACTGCGGGATTCCAATGCACCGGATAATCGAATCGCGTTGGCGTTGGAGCAATTGGGCCGGCCGATTATTCCGCTGTTGCGATTGCATTATAATTCCCCGCAAAGTGCGGTGCGGTTCTTCACGGTGGTGGCGGGAAGTTTTATCGGTGATGAAGACGCCATTGCAGTACTGGCAAACTATGCCGTCGATGCCCAAAGTCCGTTTCAGCGAACCGCGATTCGTGACCTGGCGCGCTGCGGCGACCGTGTGAATGCAACTCTGGCATATTCCAAGCTGCTGCGGACCGGCAGTCCCGGATTAAAAATATTGGCCTGGCGGGGTCTGGCGAAAATTCATTCCACGCACCTTTATCGCCAACCCTTTTTTGGTCGATTTCTCATGAGTGTCTTGCCCGCAGATACGTCTTCAGTTCTTTACGTGACCTCGCATCGGCTTCCACAAATTGCAGTCATTGGCCATGTTCCCACGCTGATCCCGGGGACACTGTATATCAGTCCGCACGGCGCATTGACGGTGAATTATCCGATGCCGGCCGGGCCGGCCACCGGGACCAAGCCCGCATACCCGGTTCTCCTTTACTATCGGGACCCGTTAACCCATAAGGTCGTGCAGTTATCCTGCAAACCGCAGTTGCCGGCGGTCATTACCGCCTTGGCTACTGCGCCTGATCCGTTCTCTCCAAAATTTAATCCCAAGGAACCTTATATTGCAATCTCCTATCAGCGGCTTGTAACCATGCTGTACACAATGTGTCAAAACGGCGAGTTGAACGCGACGTTTCGACTTGAGAAAATGACCAATCAGAGTCGGGCGATGTTTGCCTCACTGAATCAGCCGCGCCCCAGTCGCAGCACCGTCAATGTTTCATCCGTGCCCACGCCAGGCATCAAAACCACCGGTGCCGGGTCCATATCGTACTCCACCGCATTGCCGGGTGAAGTTCCGGGAAAATAATCGATGGCGGGGCGGAGCACCAACGCAAAAGGCCGGGCAATAGCGCAGTTATTTCGCAAACAGAGTAATCAGGCTTTTGTCGGTAAACATGATAAAGCTCTGTCTCGCAATGGGGAATTTGCCGTGTCCGACAGCCCAATTGGGCCTGATAGTGACTGTTGCGTCCCATATCCTCAAATCCCGCGTCCACTTTATTGATTGTACCTCATCCATTTCCACTTTATTGCCGATAAACAACCTTGGATACGGTCATCAACCCGTTCCCGCGATCAGAGGCTGTCGGGCTTCTGCACGGTCCATCCGACCAATGGCTGTGGTACTTCGTGGGGGCTTGATCCAACCGTGAAAGCGAAAATAAATGGGTTGAGCCTAAAGGATGCGGCTCATAACGGTACAAACATACGGTCGATACCCGCGGTATGCCCTTTCGGGATGATGGGACCCTCCGCAGCCGACCTTGGAGCAGTTGAAAATTATGGACACGCTTACATTACCCCAGCAGGTGCAGGACTTTCTCAGTTATCTTCAGTTTGAACGCCATTTCTCTACCTATACCAGTAAATGTTACGGGGCCGATTTGCGGCAATTCGGATTGTTCCTCGCGGGGGTGCAGGACATTCCGGCCAGTGTGCTGCTGTCACAGCCTGCTACGGGCAATGCGGCGGTGAATCTCTCACGAGAAATGCAGATAAAGCAGAACGGTCAATCCAACGAACCCGCTCCCGCGCATATTGAAAAATTGCTGCTCAATGCCAATGCTGAGGATGTTCGGCGTTATTTGCAGCACATGCGGGAACATAACTACTCCAAGGCCACCGTCGCACGCAAGTTGGCCACGCTTCGCAGCTTCTTTAAGTTCCTGAACAAGCGCGGTCTGACCGGCAATAATCCCATGCTCAGTATTCGCACGCCGAAACTCGATAAACGCCTTCCTAAATTTATGACCGAAGAACAGGTTACCCGGCTGCTGCAAACACCGGACGACTCCGATATTCTCGGATCGCGCGATAAGGCCATGCTGGAAGTGATTTATTCCTCCGGCCTGCGCGTCAGCGAATTGGTGGGCTTGAATGTTGATGATCTGGATGTCGTCGGCGGGGTTATCAAGGTGCGCGGTAAAGGCAAAAAAGAACGCGTCAGCCCGGTCGGCCAGACCGCCATTACGGCTCTTGCCAAGTACATCACCCAGAGAAAAGCCATCATGACGCAGGATTCGCCGGAGTCACCGTTGTTTATCAACAAACATGGCCAGCGCCTCAGCACGCGGTCGGTACGCCGGAAGCTGGATAAATATCTGATCGAAGCGCATCTGGATCCGGATATCAGCCCGCATACGCTGCGGCACAGTTTTGCCACGCACATGCTCAATCATGGCGCGGACCTGCGTGTGGTGCAGGAACTTCTGGGGCACCAAAGTCTCAGCACCACGCAAATATATACCCACCTGACCACCAAACGCATTCAGGATGTGTATGAAAGCGCCCACCCGCGGGCCAACGAAGTTCCCACATAATGACGAGTCATTCATCGACACATACTCTCAAAGCACCGGCGGCAACGCCGGTGCTTTTTTTTCATCGCGTTATCATGTTCGGGCCTGCGTGGGTGTCACTGGTTCCTTTTATCAGCCGATGGGTTGATGGCGCGGCGGAGGAAGCCGGCGGACTGGGCCAATATCTGATCGGCGGTGGGGGCATCGCAGCGGCGCGCATGCATGACGATGGCGCGTTTTACCTGCCCGTTGGCCTGTTGCAGCAGGATCATGGCTTCCGGGCGAGTGATACCAGTTATCTGCATGATGATGCGCGTGCCGCGATCAATTAGTTTTCGGTTTTTCAGGCAATCCACATCCACCATCACGTTGCCGTAGACTTTTCCGATCTGCGCCATGGCCAGCGTGCTGATGGTGTTAAGGACAAGTTTTGTGGCTGTCCCCGCTTTCAGGCGCGTAGAGCCGGTTAGAATTTCCGGCCCGGTGTCCAGACAAATAAATAAATCCGCCTCGGCGGTGATATGTTCCCGACGGGTGCAGGCCAGGAAAATTGTTTTGGCGGAACGTTTCCGGGCCTCGGCGATGGCACCATGCACAAACGCGGTAGTA
>JAKAZF010000443.1 GCA_021826605.1 Planctomycetota bacterium
TCATCTGCAGCAGGCGGAGCAAAGCGATCATCAGCAGTGGCTGGCAGCCCAGGCGTTTGATCAATTACGCCAACTCAAAAAGTCGTCCACAAAAGCGAATGCAGTGGCGGTTCGGCAATTGCGATCGGCAGAACTTGCCGCCCGGTCGCGGGCGCTGCTGGATTCTAATATGCAGGATTTAGCGTACTGGCAACTGAAAAAGCGGAACCTTAAGCCTAATGATCCGCGAAAAATATGGATACGCGATGTGCAAAGCCAGGACGCTTTGGCAGAGGCTCAAGAGGCGATGGGGAAAGCGGGCTTGGCGTATGCGGCGGCCATGAAGGCCGGTGGGGCGAGTAAGTCGCAAGAACAGTATCTGGCGGCCATTTTGCGTGTAGCTCTGGCCAAACAAAATGTGGCCCTCGTCAACGTGGATTTCCACATCACCAATGATCAGGGCTTCGCTAGCGCCCGGCATATGGCAGCGTTAAAAGCGCAAAAAGCCGCGATTCTTGAGCAAATCAAACGGATTATAGGACAGTTGAAAAACGTGAAGCGCTAGCGTTTCCCCAAAAAGGTACCTGACACCTTTTTTTTACCGGCCTGATAAAAGGTACCTGACACCTTTTTCGCGGGCGCATCAGCTCGACCGGCGAGCCGCCGGGTTTATCCCGGTGGGCTTCAGCATTCCTGTGAAAAGGCGGCTTTTTTACCCCGCCCGGAAAAATTACCACGCCCGCGGTGTCAAACTCCTGGTCACGGGTTGCTTTTCGGGGGGGATCTGGGGCATAATGAGATTGGCGGGGGCTGGTCCGAGTTAGAAAGGGACTGGCTTCTATGTTTCAGGGTTATGAGATTGATGGGCTTTTCGACGAAATGTTTGAAAAGCCCGATTGCCCACGGCCGCACTATGACGCGTTGTATTCCCGGGTCCATGATCTTGGAATGACGGCTTTGCAGCATCGCAGCCGCATGGCGGACCTGTGCTTCCGCAATCAGGGTATCACCTTTACGGTTTATAAAGATACCCTGGGCGTGGAAAAGATATTCCCCTTTGATTTAATTCCCCGCATTATTCCCGATCAGGAATGGGCGCATCTGGAACGCGGGCTTATACAACGGATGATCGCGTTAAACCTCTTCTGCCACGATATTTATCACAAGCAGGATATTCTGCGCGAAAAGATTATTGACGCCGAATTAATTTACGGTGCCAAAATGTTCCGGCGCGAAATGATCGGCGTCAATATTCCGCGGGATATTTATATTACGATCTGCGGAACGGATTTGATCCGCGATGCCAAGGGCAATTATCTGGTGTTGGAGGATAATTGCCGCACGCCCAGTGGTGTGAGCTATGTGCTGGAAAACCGGGCGGTTATGAAACGGGTGTTCCCGGCCTTATTTCAAACGGCGCGGGTGCGTCCCATTGAAGATTATCCGCATAATCTGCTGCGGTGTCTTAAACATCTGGCTCCGCCGGAAGTTGAAGACCCCTGCATCGTGGTGCTCACGCCCGGGGTATTTAATTCGGCCTATTTTGAGCATAGTTTTCTGGCGCGGCAAATGGGCGTGGAAGTGGTGGAGGGGCGGGATTTGCTGGTGGAAGATAATTACATTTACATGCGGACTACCGCAGGCCTGCGGCGGGTGGATGTGATTTATCGCCGGGTGGATGATGATTTTCTGGATCCGCTATGTTTTCGGCCCGATTCCATGCTCGGCGTGGCGGGGCTGATGAATGTTTACCGACTGGGGCATGTGGCATTGGCGAATTCCGTGGGAACGGGTGTCGCGGATGATAAAGCGATCTATCCGTTTGTGCCGGATATGATCCGCTTTTATCTGGCGGAAGAGCCGATCCTGCAAAGCGTGCCGACATACATTTGCAGCCGCCCGGATGATCGAAAATATGTGCTGGAACATCTGGATCAGCTGGTGGTCAAAGCCACCAATGAGGCCGGCGGTTATGGGATGTTGATGGGGCATCAGGCCGAGCCGGCCGAGCGCGACGAGTTTGCCTGTAAGATCCGTGATAATCCGAGAAATTTTATTGCTCAGCCGGTGGTGCAGTTAAGCCAGCAGCCCAGTTTGGTGGATGGCGCTCTGCGGGGGCGGCGGATTGATCTGCGGCCCTATATTCTTTATGGGGAAAAAATTACGGTGATGCCGGGCGGTTTGACGCGTGTGGCATTGCGGGAAGGTTCGCTGGTGGTCAACAGTTCACAAGGCGGGGGCAGCAAAGATACATGGGTACTTGAATCGGAGAACAAACGATGACGCGCGCGGCATTATTAACATCATCCCGGACGGCTCCGCGTTTACCGCGAGCACTGCTGGCCCGGGTAGCGGACGCCAGTTATTGGATGAGTCGGTACATTGAACGCGCTGAACATATTGCGCGTATTCTGATGGTCAGTGTGGATTCATTAACCGGTGCGGAGGAACTGGCACCGGACCTCTCGCATCAGGCGGTGGTGGACGTATTGAAAATCACATGGCAGGAACACATGCTGCCGGAGCTGGTCAAGCCCGAACATACGCCCATTCAGGCATTGATGGGTGTAGCTAAATACATGGCGTTGGATGCTTCCAACCCCATTAGTCTGATGAGTTGCCTGACCAAAGCACGGGAAAATGCCCGATCCATCCGCGAAAGCATTTCCAATGAAATGTGGGAGCAGCTTAATACGCTGTACTGGTCGCTGAAAGCGGATGACGCGGTGGCGCGTTTTGATGATTCCCCGCAGGAATTTTTCCGCCAGATGCTGACGGGTTCGCTGCTGTTGCAGGGGCTGGCGGATCAAACCATTGACCATGGGCAGGTGTGGATGTTTATTCAACTGTCCAAATATCTCGAACGGGCGGATATGACCTGCCGGATTCTGCTGGCGAAATATCAGACATTGTACCGGATGGACTGTATGGCCACATTGGATCCGGCGGCGCGCGTGATTCACTGGATGGCGGTTTTGCGATCCTGCTGTTCCATTGAAGCTTTTCGCCGCGCTAATGTGGGCGAAATTGATCCCGGCCTGGTGGCTGGATTTATTCTTTTTGAGCCGACATTTCCGCGCAGCGTTCATTTCTGTGTTCGCCATGCGCTGGAAGCGGTGGATCGGATTCGTTCCGTTCTGGCGGCGGACGCCGGACGCGATGCGCAGCGCCGGCTGGGGCGCTTATTTGCGGAACTGCAATATTCCCGAGCAGCGCCCACGCAGGACAAGGGGCTGCTGGCATTTCTTGAACAGATACGCAACTCCGCCGCCGATGCTTCCATTGCGGTGCAGGAGCAATGGCTGATGCGTTCCGGTGAGGAGGCCTCGCGCATGGAACTGGTGATGGGATAAATGGTAAGCGCCCGGGCCGGCGGATTGTTGATAGTGAGATAGCGTCCGCAGCAAAATGGAAGCGGTGTTTTGGAGTTTTATTGAATGCTCGTTCAGGTTACGCATATTACCGAACTGGATTATTCCGCCCTGATTAGTGAAACGGTCATGGAATTGCGCATGGCCCCGCGGCAGGAAAGATTGCAGCATCGTTTGTCGTTTGTTCTGGGGATTGGGCCGGCGTCGGAGGTGCACAGTTACTTTGACTGGCTGGGC
>JAKAZF010000444.1 GCA_021826605.1 Planctomycetota bacterium
CAGTCGGCGGCATTTAATCCTGCGGTGGTAATCCCGCTCATTCATCGGCACCCGGAACTGCATGGGACTGACCCGGTTTTGGCGCGGGCCCTGCGCTACTTCCGCCGTCATCCTCACCGCCTCCATTACGGCTACGTTGGCCGGGGGGCAAATCATAAGACCGTCTACTATCAGGTTACCGGCATTTACGCCACCCGAAGCTGCCTTGAATGCCACCAAGCCTGGCGACACCTGTTTCCACAACGAAAATATAGCTCTGCCACCATCCCAAACGCTGCCATCAAACCGCTCACCAAGGCCCTGGTTGCCGTCATTCGGGCCAAAGTGCCGGTGCAGCTCGATCAGGACCAACTGCTGCTCAATCGTGTCGTCATCATTGTTTCGGGGCTGATCGGTGGGGCACTGGCCATCATTGTCTTTTATCTCATCACCACGCGGCTCATTCTTCAGCCTGTGCGCGTTTTACGAAACACGGCGGAGAAAGTATCCAAAGGCGACCTGAATATCCGTTCTGCCATATCCACCGGCGATGAATTTGAACAACTTGCCGAAACGTTCAACAACATGCTCGGTACCCTGCAGGCATCGCAAACCCAGCTTGAAGCAACGAATCGCAGCCTGGATACCCGCCTCATTGAACTGTCCCGAAGCAATGTCGATTTGAATCAGGCTAACAAGGTTAAAACGGATTTTTTAACCAACGTCACCCACGAATTGCGCACACCGCTCAACGCCATCCTCGGCTTTACTGATTTACTTCTGACCAACGATCAAATCACCGGCGAACCCAAACTCAACCGGTACGCAGAAAATATACAATCCAGTGCCCGGCAACTCCTGGAACTCATCAACGATCTGCTCGACCTGGCCAAAATTGAGGCAGGCAAGATGGTTTTGCGTCCACAGCGTCTTGTGGCACCGGACATTTGTGAATCGCTTATTAATTTTATGAAGCCCCTGTCCAATAAAAAAAATCTGCATATGAGCCTCACCATCAATGGCAATATTCCCATGGTGACGACGGACGCCGCCCGCCTGCAGCAGATTTTGTTCAATTTTCTCTCCAACAGCATCAAATTTACGCCGCCCGACGGCTCCGTCCGCGTCACCGTTGAAATGGCCGATGCGGCAACGCTTGCAATTTCCGTTACGGACACCGGGCCGGGAATCGCCCCCGATCAGCAGGAAAGCATATTTGAAAAATTTCATCAGGTTGATGCCTCGGTGACCAAACAGCATGGCGGAACTGGACTGGGCCTTGCCATCAGCCGGGAACTGGCCACCATGATGGGGGGGCGGATTACGTTGGTGAGTGCCGTCGGTCACGGGGCGACTTTTACCTTGATGATTCCGATTGAACTTCCAGCGTCTTCGGTGGTGGACTCATCGCCTGATCAGCCGCCACCTCAGGCACCCAAGCCGCCGCCCTGATGCGACGCTGCAGCCCGATGTGCAATAAAAAGGCGAGGATCATAAGCGCCGCCGAAAGCCAACCCAGCGCCGTATGACTGGGGAACTGATCCCAAACAGCACCACCAAGCACTGAGCCAACTGCCCCGCCGGTGAAATAGCTCGACATAAATATGGTGTTGACCCGGCTGTTGTAAGCCGCTGGGAGAACCGAATATATACGCGTCTGATTGGAAACCAATCCTGCCTGCACGCCTAAGTCCAGCAGGATCAAGCTTGCGATAAGACCTGGCATCGACTTGCCAAACAACACCAGTACCATCGATGAAACGCCCGCTATTACGATTGACACGCCCAATGTAAATGCCGGACCCTTTCGATCGGCCAGCCGTCCGACAATCGGAGCCGCTGCCGAGCCTGTGATCCCTACTAACCCTAATATGCCCGCCACCCATGGTCCATCGTGGAAGGGGGGGGCTGCCAGTACAAAGGCCAGTGTGCTCCAAAATACGCTGAACACGCAGAACAAAAATGCACCCGTCACACACGCCGCCTGAATCACCGGCTCCCGCCGCAAAATGCCGGGCAACGACTGCAGAACTTGCCAGTAGTTGAGTTGGGTTGATCGCCCGGAATGCGGCAAATATCTCGCCACGACGGCCGCGAGTATCAACATAAGAACCGATGCCGCAAAAAATATGGCCCGCCATCCCAGCCAATTTCCCGTCGCACCCGAAAGCGCCCTGGAAATGAGAATACCCGCAAAAATACCGGACATCACAATGCCGATGGTGCGACCTCGCTTGTTTGGTGGCGCAAGTTGCGCCGCAAACGGTATCGACACCTGCGGAATCACCGTAAACACCCCAAGGAGAAAACTGAAAATCGCCAGAAATATCAGGTTCGGTGCCAAGCCCACCAGCAGCAGCAGGCCGGAAACAACCAGCAATTTAATTAAAATCAGCCAGCGGCGGTCGATGGTGTCGCCCAACGGCACAAACAGCACGATGCCCAGTCCAAACCCCAATTGCGTCAGCGATGGTATGGAACTTGCCGTAGTCACCGATACGCCAAAACTGTGCCCTATAAGCGCCAGCAACGGCTGGTTGTAATAAATGTTCATCACCGTGAAGCAGGAAATGACTGCCAAAAGCAATGTAATCCGGTCGCGCCGCTTGTCGTCCATTTCGTGGGTGAGAGGCGTATTCAAAATTCAATCCCGGTGAAAATTTCGCTGCCGTATTATTCGACCATGCCATTGCACGACCGATCTGGCCAATCCATAGTAGCTGGCGTCGACTGGAGTTTCTACCGAAGCCGTTCCCACGGCGGGGGCCTCAGAGCCTGTTGGGCACCACCGGATTTACCGTGGGATAACCGCACCGCTTATCTGCACCTCTACCACGCTCGGCAAAGGAGATGGTCGCTGTGCGGGCAAAATTACCATCGGCCCATGTGATGTCTGTTTGAGTGCATAATGCAGACTGGTATCTCCCAGAGAAAATGCAGCCAGAACCTTGTTTTTTATGGGTAGCAGGAGGTGGCCATCGCGTGGCCAATGGACAATTTCCAAATATAGCTTTCCCGGTTTTTGCGTGGCGTAGCCGAAGGGTAGTTTGGCTTTGCCAAATGGAGATCGGTGTGAACCGTAAATCGCATCTCCGTTCACTTTGAGCCACGCGCCGATGGTTCGCAGGCGTGCTGCCTCAGGCGCGGGAATTACGCCCTTGCCAGTAGGGCCGACATTTAATAAAAAATTTCCGCCACCGGCGGCGCAGCGGATTAAATCAAGGATTAATACTCTTGCCGACTTCCATTGGTTGTCATGGCGCTTATAGCCCCATGTGTTGTTGATAGTCATGCACGTTTCCCATGGACCGGGGTATCCGCCACGCGGGACGAATTGTTCCGGCGTTTGATAATCGCCGTACCCTTTGAGATGAACCCAAGCCTCCAGACGGTTATTCATGATCACGGTGGGGTCGAGTTTCCGGACATAATCCCAAATCTCAATCGCATCGGCAGGTGTCCAGACGGGGACGTATTTGCCCTTCGGCGTTCGCCACGATTTGATAACCGAATTATCAAACCAGATCAGGGATGGGTGATATTGACGGATTAATTCACCCAGTTGGCGCTTCATATAGGCGAGGTAAGGTT
>JAKAZF010000445.1 GCA_021826605.1 Planctomycetota bacterium
GACGCCCGCAGGGGTGTTGGCTTTGTTGGTGTAAACTTTGCTATAGTAATGGCATTGGTTACTCCGATAACCTATACCGGATGTAGTTGTTTGGCCGAGGTATTGTCGTATGTGCGGAATTGTGGCTTATGTGGGAAATAAAGATGTTCGGCCAGTACTTGTGGAAGGCTTAAAACGCCTGGAATATCGCGGTTACGACTCGTCCGGTGTATGTATTGGGGGAAAAGACGGCTTTTTCATACGGAAAGCCGCCGGGCGGATCAGCGTTTTGGAATCTATTCTCGATGATGAAAAAGCGATTCCCGCCAGCCATGTCGGCATGGCGCATACCCGCTGGGCCACCCATGGCGCACCAACGGAATGCAACGCGCATCCGCATGTTGATGACAAAAAACAGATTGCCATTGTGCATAATGGGATTATTGAAAATTATTCCGCAATTCGGCAATTTCTGACCGCCAAAGGGCACAGCTTTGTCAGCGATACGGATACCGAATCGCTGGCGGTTTTGATCGGTCATTTTTATGACGGAGATTTAGCCAAAGCGGTGCAGTTGGCTCTGCACGAAATTCGCGGCACCTACGGCCTGGCGGTGATGGCGGCTTCGGAGCCTGATGTGCTGGTGGTGGCCCGGCGCGGATCACCGCTGATCATTGGCGTGGGCAAGGATGAATATATTGTCGCCTCCGACGCCGCCGCCGTGGTCGAGCACACCACGCAGGTCATTTATCTTAATGACAATGAAATGGCGGTTATCACACCCAAAGGCTTCCGCACCATGACCATTGATGATGTTCCAGTGACCAAGGATGTCACCGCGGTTGAGTTTTCGCTGGAGCAAATTGAACTCGGCGGTTATGAACATTTCATGCTCAAGGAAATTTTTGAGCAGCCGGAAGCCATTGCCAATTGCCTGCGTGGTCGCGTGGATCGCCATGAGGGGCGCGTGGTTCTCGGCGGCATCGCCCAATACAGCCGGGATATTGTCCGGGCGCGGCGCATTATTATCACCGCCTGCGGCACGGCATGGCACGCCGGCCTGGTGGGCGAATTTCTGTTTGAGGAACTGGCCAAAATTCCCACCGAAGTGGAATACGCCAGTGAATTCCGTTACCGCAATCCCATTGTTGAAGACGGCACGATTGTCATTGCCATCAGTCAATCCGGCGAAACCGCCGATACCCTGGCCGCTCTGCGCGAAGCCAAGGACCGCGGTGCCTTGAGCCTTGGCGTGGTCAATGTGGTCGGCAGCACGATTGCGCGTGAAACCGATGCCGGTGTATATCTGCACGTGGGGCCGGAAGTGGGCGTGGCCAGTACCAAGGCCTTCTGCGGACAGATTGTCGTTGAAGTCCTCCTGGCATTAAGCATTGCCCGGCGCAAGTACATGTCGCAAAGCGTGCTGCAGGAGTTTTTAACCGCGCTGGATCGCATCCCTGATCAGATGCGGCATATATTGGAACAAAGCGAACTGATCCGGCAGGTGACAACTCAGTACGTGCAACGGGAAAACTGGTTGTTTCTGGGACGGGGGTTCAATTACCCTGTAGCGCTGGAAGGCGCCTTGAAGCTTAAGGAAATAAGCTATATTCATGCGGAAGGTCTGCCCGCCGCGGAAATGAAGCACGGCCCGATCGCATTGATTAATCCCGGCATGCCGGCGGTATTTATCGCCACGCGCGGCAGCCAGTACGAAAAACTTCTGGGCAATATTCAGGAAGTGAAAGCCCGCGGCGGAAAAATTATCGCGGTGGCCAGTGAAGGCGATGACCACATCACCAAAATCGCCGATCATGTCTTTACCGTGCCGGATACCATTGAACCTCTGCAACCTCTGCTGACGGTATTGCCGCTGCAGCTTCTGGCCTATCACGCGGCGCAGGCCCGCGGCTGCAATGTTGATAAACCGAGAAATCTGGCCAAGAGCGTAACCGTGGAATAACGGCCAATTACCCGGCAAGAGCCGATATTTTTTCGGTCAATCGGGATTTTGGCACGCTTGTCATATCGGTAATCCAGCGGACGGCGTCATAGGGAGAGGCGATTTTCGCATCCAATTCAACCTTTGCCGCGCTTAAGCTGCGGCCCGTGAAAAGCGTATACTCCATGCGCCGATGCGTGAGTTGATGCGCCAGCGTGGCCGGATGGCGTTTTAACTTGATGCGCAGGCCCGTCAGCGCGAAGAAGTGTTTGCTGACGCCCGCAGCGGTGGGGCGGACAAGTTCAAATGCCGGAAATTCCCAGAGATGTTCCCACAGCCCGCCCGGCTTTCGCCGTGCCATAAGGCGGCCCTGCGGTGAGCGGATAATGACCGCGGCAACACTGATGCGCGGCGTGGCGGATTTACTTTGCCTGACGGGAAACCGGTGCTGCAGATGTTCGCGCCGGGCAGCGCACAGCGTTGCCAGCGGGCAGCTTTCGCAACGCGGACGCGTTGGCGTACAGACGGTGGCCCCGAGTTCCATCATGGCTTGATTAAAATCACCCGGATTTTTATTTGGAACCAGTGAACCGGCGATTTTCCACAGAAGCTTGCGGGTTTGCGGCCTGGCAATGTCGTGCTGAATCAGCAGCAGGCGTGTGAGCACCCGCATCACATTACCGTCAAGTACCGGCACGGCTTCACGGAAGGCGATGCTGGCAATAGCGCCCGCGGTATAGGGGCCGATACCGGGAAGTTGCAGGATCTGATCATATGTGCATGGAAACACGCCATGATATGTAGATGCGATAAATTGTGCCGCCCGGTGCAGGCTTCTGGCTCTGCGGTAATAACCCAGGCCCGCCCAGAGTTTCAGAACCTCTTCCAGCGGTGCCGCAGCCAGAGAGTCGATATCGGGAAAGTGCTGTAAAAAACGTTGATAATAAGGCTCCACGGTGGCAACCTGCGTCTGCTGGAGCATCACTTCGGACAGCCAGATGGCATACGGATCGCTGGTATTTCGCCAGGGCATGGGCCTTTTGCAGCGTTGAAACCAGGGGGCGAGGCGCTTATGGATACTGTTTTTCAAGGCGGATGGAATATCGGCTGGGTCTGATGATTTCATCTGCGGGATTGTACCTGCACGGATGTAATGAGCAACGCTGTGTGCGGCAGCGGACAAATTGGTGATTTCCGATGGGGAATTTTGAGTTATCCACGGGCGTATTTTGGTACACCACAACATCTGGTGGAATTTTTTTTACATAACGCAAGTATTGTGGATACAATGGGTTAGTGATGTGGAAAACCTGTCCGTCAATATTTAGTGAAGAAAATGATTGACACCACAAGATATAGTGTTAAAGTAACCCGTGTGAGCCTTATTGAGTTCTTAATAATCGTAAAAGCACGATTTATCAAGGCGAAATGGGGCCGACAATCTCGGTTGAGATGATTCAGGGGCGAAGTTCCTTTCTCTTGAGTTTCAGCCGGGATTGTGATACGCTAACAAAAACCTAACCGCTTCGCGGTTTAATGCAGGCAGGTATCATGGCAATTCTCGCTGACTCGCAGATTGAATCAACCGTCAAGATCGAACCATTTGAACAGTCGATCAAACGCGCTGGAGCC
>JAKAZF010000005.1 GCA_021826605.1 Planctomycetota bacterium
GCGGGAGCAGACATCCGCCCGCAGCCTGCCCACATTCGCCTACATCACCAACGGAGCTTGGATTGAATACAAAGCACAAGAATTCAGCGGTAAAACCATGATTTCCATTCAGTGTGCCAGCGCCGGATCTGGAGCAGCCATTTCCGTACATCTGGATTCTCTAACCAGCCCTGCCGTAACCAGCCTGCATATTTCCAACACCGGCGGCTGGCAGAACTGGAAAAAAATCTCCGCCTCATTGCCGAATATTGTCGGCAAACACAAGGTGTTTTTCAGAATCAGCGGTGGAGCCGGCGATCTGATTAATATCGGCGGATTCGATCTTTTGCCCCTGGCACCGCCGGTGCATGGTCGCCTCGGTAAGCCGGAAATCATTTATAAACCCGGCTGTTCCATAACCGGAGCTAAAGACGCCGGAATGTTTAATGATGCCATTTCCGCCGCCCGGCGCGCGGATGTCGTCATTCTGGTATGTGGTGTCAATTCGTCAGTGGATGGCGAGGGCCACGACCGCAAAGACACCAAACTCACCGGCGTGCAGCATGAACTGATTGAAGCAGTTTTTGCCGCCAATCCGCGCACTGTTCTGGTGGTGTCCAGCAATAATACCGTCGCGATCAATTGGGAGCAGGCTCATTTGCCGGCTATTGTCGGCGCCTTATTTGCGGGACAGGCACAAGGTACAGCCATTGGCGACGTCCTGTTTGGGCGCTATAACCCCGGCGGGAAAACCTGCTGCACATGGTACAAAACAGTCGATGACTTGCCGCATTTCCACGACTATGACATCCGCAAAGGGCGGACGTATATGTATTTTGAAGGTAAGCCGCTGTATCCTTTCGGATATGGCCTTAGCTATACGAGTTTTCACTATAGCGGTTTGGCCCTAAGTTCCGCTTCACTTTCGGCCGGCGGCGAAGTCAAGGTTACCGCAACCATCACCAACACGGGCAAGCGGTCCGGGGCGGAAGTTGTGCAGTTGTACGTGCGGGTACCGAGATCGGATGTAAAGCGGCCTATCCGGGAACTCGTCGGTTTTGCACGTGTGGAATTGCAGGCGGGACAAGCGCGCCGCGTGAGTTTTTCTATACCCTACAACACGCAGGCCCTGTGGTATTGGGATGCCGATAAGAAAAAGTTCGTCATTGAACCGGGAAAAATGCAACTGGAGATCGGCAGTTCATCGGCGGATATTCGTCTGGTCGGGCAGGTGCAGTTAGCGGCCTGTGAAGATAAGCGACTGGGAGGCCCCGAAACCCTTCGCACGGTGGCTGCGGAAGTTCATGTGGTCTAAATGCGGGCGCGCGTGAGAAGCGTTGTGCGCGTCATCGTCAGCCAATGGCAAACGATTTAGCGGTTGTTCTCCGCACGCTAGGCTATTATCCCTATGCCGACACCATCTGCCGACACCGTGTGCCGACACGTTTGACGCTCCAACGCGGCCCGACTACTCTATTCGTGCTCGGATTGTTCATGGAAGTACTGCGTGCGGTGTCCATTTTGTCATACGGTTGATCAGGATCATGTTCTGGATTCACGTCCGGTTGAGGGGGGGCAGTCCATCCGCCGACGCCGTGAGTGCGAGCATTGCAACCGTCGCTTTACAACGTATGAACGCATCGAGGAAGTGGTGCGTTTAACGGTGGTCAAGAAAGATGGTTCACGCGTCCCCTTTGACCGCAATCTTATTGATGCCGGTATTCAAAAAGCATGTTACAAACGCCCGATATCCGCTGAAGTTATCGCGCGGATTGTCGATGCGGTGGAAGAGAACGTCGTTCAGAAGTATCAGCGTGAGTGTCCAAGTTCCTATATTGGTGAACAGGTCATGTACTTTCTGCGGCAAACGGATCCGATCGCCTACGTTCGTTTCGCCTCGGTTTATCGGGAATTCCAGGACCTGGGAGAACTGGTTAATGAAGCGCGCGATATGATGAATCAAACGCTGCCCAAAGACCCCGATCAAACCGATCTGTTTGTGCCGTAGTGTTGAGTCAAGCCTGCAAATTGCAATGAACAGCGCACCAGCCGAAGCGCGATTCCCCGGCCTTTTGGAACGTGTAATTATTTGGGCGGTATCGTTTGGGAGCTTTGCCGCCGCCGGCGGTGGATAATAAAAACAATTACCGCCAGCACCACGACGATTCCCGCGGCAAGATAGATGTAATGTTTGACTTTCGCGACTTCTCTGAAAAGCCAGTTAATGCGTGCCGCCTGCCAGTATCCCAGATAGATCAGCGTCGGCACGCTGATGCACCCCGCCATGCCGTCCACTGCCAGAAATCGCCAGTAGGGCATGCGTGACATGCCGCACAGCGCAAAGATCAAGGCCCGCACGCCGGGAATAAATCTACCGATAAACAACGTCAAATTACCGTGCTTACGGAAATATTTCTCCACGCCTTCGCGGCGTTTGGATCCCATGGCTTTGCGAACATGCCGTGCGAGAAAATTATCGGCATCAATGCCGCGCTTTCCAACAAAATAAAGAATGCTGTCTCCCACCAGCAACCCGGCCATTCCGAACAGGATCATAATTTCAAGGTTGGGCACACGCCCCGGGGTGGCAATCAGGGCGTGGTGTGCGCCCGCTGCGACATCCGCCAGCGGACTCTGGCGCGGATTGCACAGATACCCGGAAAAAATTAGCGGCATGTCTTCCGGAATCGGCACGCCGCAGCCGGCGGTAATCAGCAGCATCGCCAGAGCGAAGTAGGTAAAGCGGGTTAATAGTACCTGGATCAGTGGAATCATGGTTTGCCCCGCGGCTCCTCATGGATGTTAGACTTAGCCGTGGCCGCCTTCGTCAATCCTAATTTGCAGGCTTGATAGCGCGGGGCAAGACCGTGGAAATCCTGAAGGGACGGAATCAGGTTCGCTTTTTCCGCAATTCCCCAAGCCGCTGCCGGGCGTCACGGAATGCGATATCCCACTGCGCGATGCGGCTATACGTCTTTTCCGCCTCCTCGAACTGCCCGGAGGTCTCCAAAGCCCTTGCGAGCCAATAATGGATCTCCTTGCTCTTGGTATCCCCCGACTCAGCGAGTTCATAACTTTCCACCGAACGTTGCAGGGTTTCCACCGCTTCCTGATTCATGGACTGTTCGAGGAACGAACGCCCCAGCAGATGCAGTGCATCCGTACGGCATCGCGGACTGTTCTGGGCCTGCTGCAAAACGCCCATGGCCTCTTCAAAGCGTTGCGAGCGGAAGAGACGATAGCCATATTCAAAGAGTACCTGCAGATCAGAGGGATAATTTTTCATCCGCTCTTCATATTCTCCCAATTCAAATTTCAGGCGCTCCTGTTCAAATTCCGCCAACTCCCGGGCAAGCTCCTGATCGTCCGGGTTGGCCCGCGCCTTTTCCACCATGGCCCGGTGCTGCCGCCGAAGTTGTTTGATGCGTACATCCCCCATGACCACTTTATAACGATAAATTTTGGTCTGGGCGTAAGCTTTTTCCAATACCTCAAGGGCGGTTTTTTCACTTTCCTCAGATTCGGCGTCAACCAGCGCTTTGATGTATTTGTTCAGCAGTTGCGGGTCGGTTGGGTTCTGCTGCCACGCATCCTGACTTTCACGGATGACTTTCAGTTTATAATCTTCCGTTTTGGTTAAATTTTCCTTCTGCAACAGGTCTTTGGTCATTTCCTGATCGCGCAGAGATTCTTTGAAATCCGGCACCGATTCGTATTTTCCCTTTTTCAAGGTTTCCCGCGTGCCAAGCTCTTTGACACGAGCCGTGAGTTCCGGATCAGCGGGTGATAATTCCAATGCCGCGTGTACGGATTCTCCGGCTTTTGCAAATTCGCCAAAGCTTTCATACAAATCCGCCAGTTCAAGATACAGTTTCGGGTCCGCCTTTTTCTGCGTTCGATTGGCCTGCATGACAAACGGCCCAAACCAGAGCACCATTTCTTTGTAGCCGGCCGCCGCAGCCTGGCGCATCATGATCATCATCTGACTGATATTGCCCGGATCTTTAGCCAGCGCATATTCGGCATTGAGCATTAATTCCTTCGGTGCCTTTCCCTTGAAGTACCCTTTGCTTCCCAACAGACCGCCCAGACCGCCGCCGGCCTTTCCGCCTTTAATTTTTCGCCGCAGGGCAATATCCCGCAAGGCTTCGTGCTCCGCCATATTTTCGGGTTCGCGCAACAATCCCTGGATGAACATGTCTATGGCGTAATCATAATTTCCCGTGTCTGCTACGGTATGGGCGCGCGTGAAATAAGCCTGCCCCTTGCCCGGACCTTCTGTTATATTATTTTCAGGAGTTTCCGCTTCAGCCATGGATTATAATCTCTTTAATAAACAGCCACAAAAAACTACGCAAGTTTATGCGGTTTCCTTCCCAATTTCTAGCGCGTCACGATCACAACGCACAACAACCCCCGGATGGCCGGGGCCAACAGCACGATTTTCCAGCCCTTGACCGTACCAGATGTACCTTTTCTGTCAAGCGCGGGGGCTTCCATTTCAGCAATTTATTGGCGAAAAAAGCCACACTGTCGTCCAGCCGACATGTTATCTCTATTTGCGTGACCGGTACGCTGGACAAGCAGACGCGGGCCGTAACTTGGACCTTCTTTCAATGGCAGGTCCCCCTCATGTGGCGTTTGCCACGCTCCGCGTTAAGTACGGCAGAGATTTATTCCACCGCCAAGGGTCTAATGTTTTTCTCGTAGCGTGCGGACAGAGATGCGCCTCTGGCCGTGCGGCGTTGAGCTTCCACCCGCGTGGCGCGCTGCCGGGCGCGAAAGGCGAAAATAAGGGCGAACACCAGGGGCTGCGCCGAGAGAATCCACAGTAATATCATCATCGCTATGACTCCATTGTGCGCGCAACGTCCACAAGGCCGAACGCACTTGGTCCGGTATTAACCGCATGGTAATTGCTTTTGTCCTGTCCAAACCCCTCACAGAGAATTTATCGGACAAATCAGCGTTCAAGGTTTAATAATCATTGTAAATTCGGACGCAGGTTCCTGTCGCGTAACACCTTCATGGCTCCAAGCAGAACTTCAATGTGTGCATCGGAATGCGTGGCGATCAGGCTGATGCGGAGGCGGGCGGTATTTGGGGCGACCGTCGGCGGACGGATCGCGGGAATATAAATGCCTTGGTCACGCAAAGCCTCCGCCGCCGCCAGCGCGTGCTCAGCGGAACCCAGCATCACCGGAATAATCGGGGACTCTGAGGCACCGGTTTGATAGCCCATGGCAGTCAATTCCGTTCGCACATGCTGCGCCAGTGTAAGCACACGTTGCCGCCGTTGCGGCTCGCGGCGACTGATGTTTAACGCGCAACGGGCCGCCGCCGTGCACACCGCCGGCAGGGCCGTAGTGTATATGAAGTGACGAGACCGGTTGATCAGCGTGTCAATGACCTGCCGCGGCCCGGTGACAAACCCGCCCACCGAGCCCAACGCCTTGGACAGTGTCCCCACACTTACCGCCACTGCCGATTCAACATTTTGCAAGGCCGCCAATCCGCGTCCGTCCGGCCCCAGAACCCCCGTGGCATGGGCCTCATCGGTAACCAGCAATGCCCCGTGCGATTGCGCAAGACAGTCTAGCCGGCGCAAATCTGCGATATCTCCATCCATGGAAAAAACGGTATCGGTCACAATCCATGTGTGGGGCATTTCCTCGGCTGCCTTTGCATCAGCAGGGGCCTCTGAAGCTGAGGGGGCGGCATCGGTCGGGTGTGGTACCGCTTGTCCTTCCGCGTGGGACCGGCGTGCGAGTAATCCGGCAAGGCGGGCATAATTCTTATGATGATACGTTCGGTGCCTGCAGCGGGACGCATCAGCGGCATCCAGCAGACTGGCATGATTCAGTTTATCCGAGAAAATCCGATCGTGCGGAGAGGTAAGACACGTCAATACCGCCATGTTCGCTGCATATCCGGATGAAAAAACCAAAGCTGCCTGGGCCTGTTTGAATTGGGCCAGGTCCGCTTCCAGTTCATGGTGTGACTGCATCGAACCGGCGACAAGCCGGGAGGCTCCGGAACCAAATCCCCATCGATCCATCGCGTCCCGCGCGGTATCAAGCACTTCCGGATCAGCTGCCAGGCCCAGGTAATTGTTGGTGCAGAATTGCAGATACCGTTTGGATCCAATGACTAATTCTGCGCCCTGCGCGGAGCTGACTTCTGACAATTCGCGAAACAGATGATCGCGTTTTCGCGCGTCGAGATCGTTAGCCAGTGCGTTCAGCCATCGTTGGATTGCGGGCGTAGTTGGTGCAGCTTGGTGATTCATGGAACTGCTGATCCGATTTAAAACATCTGTTGTGCATGTCAGGTTAAGTGCACGATCCGCGGCGGTAACAAATTTGCTCTTGCAGGCGTTTCCAACGTGAATATACAGTCAGATGCGACCCAGGGTTGGACGCATCGGGCTGCTGTTCGGACGGCAGCGGATGGTTTAGCGCCCCCCGGAAGCGCCACGATTCTCCAACCGCTTTTTCAGTGTGCTGCTGGCTTTGAAGCGAAGCCGCAATCGGCCCGGTACCGTGATGGACTCCAGAGTTTTGGGGTTTTGGGCTTTATGTTCGGCGCGTTGTCGGACCTCAAAAACGCCGAAGTCGCGAAACTCCAGGCGGTTGCCCAGAATCAGAGAATCACTGATCTCATCAAGAAAAGCCTGCACAATTTGTTTAGCCATGGCACGGTTGACTTTATTGGCATCGGCAATGCGATCGACAATTTCTTTTTTTGTAATGGTAGCCATGGCCCAATGTTCTCCATGGAGTTACGCAACAACGTGTCCTGATTCAGTTCCCGCAGCCACGAGCCGGACGGAATTTCCACAGGCAGGGATTATCCAAGTAGGGCTGGAGCGCGTCAAGGTTGGGATATATTTTTATCAGGATGATTTTTACCAGTTTACGCTTGGCGGCTTGCCAATAAGTTGTGCGACGCGCTGGTTGATAATCTGGAGTTGTTGGGTTTCCCGATGCTTAAGTTGGGCCTTAAGCTCGTTGATTTTCTTGACCAGTTCATTGAGTTCGTGGAGACGGATTTTTTGCCGCAGGTCAAACTGTGCCGTAACAACCTGTTTCAGGCGTGCCCGCAGCAGTTCTGCCGCAGATGGGGGCAGGCCCGGCTGGCGTAGTTCTCCCGCGAGCCTGAAGGATTCATGGGTGTCCGCCAAGTCAAGGAGCGTCAGGCGCAGCAGTTTAGGATCTCTCTGCCGCAGTCGCTCTAAACGGGCGAAGTTAGGAGCCGCTTCAGCGATGAGCTTGTCAAATTGCTTGGGGTCTGATTGCCGGAGAATTTCTGCTTTATGAAAAACATCAGGCTCGGTACTTTTTAGGAAGGCCAAAATCTTTGTGATTTGCCCTTTGGGCAGGCTTAGGGGGGTGGGAGGCGGTACCGGTGGTTTAGGCGCTGTTGCGCTGAAAAGCACAGCAGTGGGGATCAGCAATGCCCAGAGAGCCACCAAAGCTGGAACCGCCGTTTGCCGGCCAATCGTAGAGCGCATTGCCATGCGAAAAATCCTTGCTGGTTTTTACTGAATATTGTCCGCCTGCGATACGCTATCTTCGGTGCCGGGAATCGGGATTTTGTCCAAAGCGTTAAATAGATGCATGATCCCCGCGCTGCCCGCACCGTTTTGCGCATCGAATAAGTTGCCGCCTCCGAAATGTTCAATGCGTGTGCGAATCAGTCGAATGGGCGTATTGGCGCGGTAAGGCAAATGACTTTCCGCCATTTCCTGGAACGTATTCTCAGCATCCATCACCCGTGCCTGATGGGCCTGAATGTGCTGTCGGACAATATAAATACCCGCTATGACAACCCCCGCAGCCGCGACACCGGAGGCAACGGACATGGAGCGATAAAACCAGCGGCGCATGATGCGCCAGCGCGCGGCTTTCTGTTCCTGATGAACCGCATCATGGAGGCTGTGTTTCACCTGCTGCTTCATGCGTTCAATGGAAACTTGATCAAGGTGTGATTCCACGGCCGGCAGCGAATTGAGTTGCTTAAATCGCCCCAATATCTGATCATACTCGAGCATGGCGGCCGGATAGGTTTCAACATGATCGCGCAAAATTCCACGGGCCTCAGCGCCCAGTTCTCCGGATACATCCAGCAGGCAGGCTTGTGAAAATTTATTGGACTTCATGACCAACCTCCATGGTAACGCGCAGCTTTCCCAAGGCTCGATGGGCTCTCGCCAGAACCGTTCCCAGGGGGCAACGCAGCATTTTGGCAATGTCTTTGAATGGCATTTCTCCATAGTGTCGCAGCAGCAACACTTGCCGATCCATTTCCGGCAATTGCTCCAAGGCTTCGTAGAGCCTTTGTACATCCTCCCGATGATGAACCGGGTCGGATGGGTGCCCCGTCCGGGACGCCATATCATCCGTCATTTCGGCCCCGGTGCTGGCATCTATGACGGTGGATCGTACGGGGCGACGGACACGCGAACGGCTGTGATCTCGGATTAAATTTACGAGGATGCGAAAAAGCCATGCATCAAACTTATCGCGATGATCGTAGCGTTCCAGCTTCTGCACCACCCGCAGGAAGGTTTCCTGCACCAAATCATGGGCTAAATCACGATTTTTTGTCGATTGCCATGCAAAGCCATACAATCGCTGCCAATAGGCATCCACCAGCGCATCCCAGGCACTTTTATCACCGGCCCGACATTGAGCCAGTATAACGGTTACCGCTTGTGCATCCATACCCATCCTTTACAGTCAGTTTAAGCCAATCCGCTGCAACTGCGCGCTTAAACAGCCTCACTATAATCAACGCCGCCCCGTAACCCCTATTGCTTTTGCTAATTTTCATTTCAGAGCTATTTTTCTGCCTTGCCAGCAAGTCCGGCAGGTATTATACTGCGTGGCTTGAAAATTCCCTTGCTTAGCAGTGCGGGGACCATCAGCAAGCGTATCTTCTCTTGTCCGGCGAACCGGGCTGGTAGTGCTTAAAGATGGCGGATTGATGCAGAAAATAGCCGATTTCGGCGGAGTAGCTATGCTGAAGGTAAAGTCGCGCGGTAATGAAACAGTGGATCAAATGCTTCGTCGCTTCAAGAAGCTCTGTGAAAAAGAGGGGCTTATTAAAGATATGAAGCGCGTCGCCTATTTTGAAAAACCCAGCGAAAAACGCCGCCGCCAGTTGCGGAAAGCCCAGAAGCGCGAAATGAAAACCCTGATGGAAGCCAGCGGCATTGCCCCGCCGCCGACCAAAGAACGCACAGCAACACGTGAACGCGAGCGCTCTTAAGCACGCGATCCGGGAAACGCGGCAGGAATAGCCTCCCATGAAATCGGGTTCGCCGTCGCTCACAAAGCCGCCGGCTGTACCGGCGGTATCGTTTTCGATTGCAGCACAACCCGTGAAATATTCCGAACTATCGCTCCATTGCATTCGCCGGCGGTGATGAGAAATTCTCCAGCCCGTTCACACCCCCAAATTCCCTGCCCCTTGTCATAACCGCCATTAATTTCCGCCTGCCGACGTCTGCCTGCAATGCGCCAAAAGCGACTGGGTGCGGCGAAATGCCAAATATATAAATATCACAATATTAAAGACCAGCGTCGCAATGCGCAACCAGTCCGGTTGGCGGAAATTTTCCAGGATTTCCGGGGGTAACAGCAGTCCCAGCTCCACCAGAACCAGGTACTCCGCCCAGGCTTTATGCAGCAGCATGCCTCCGCCTTCCAGCACAAAGATCACCGTATACAGCATCAACGCTGAAAAAAGGATCCACGTTGCCGGCAGCGGCCCGGTCCCGTGCGGCCCGGAATGCGGAATAAATCCCAGCTGATCCATCCAATACAAGCTGATGCGGGCAATCCAGGCCTGCGGGGCTGTGATCAACAGCACGGCCGTGACAAACACAATCAGTGCCAGAGCCAGCGACAGCAGAGCGATTAATTTCACGCCCAGCGCGTCCTGGCTTTTATCGGCGGCGATTAATGTCATGCAGAGAATCCCTGGTTATCCATGAACATATAAAGGACATGCTTATACCGTGCTGCGGCGATGCGGATCGGTAACGGGAATACAGTCGTGATGCAGCAGCACTTTTTGCAATCCCGGACCATCTTGCGCCCGGGCAAATTGTACCTCAGCATCGGTAATACCTACGCATAACAATAAATCAAATACACCCGAATCCAGCCGGACCTGCGTTGGAATATGTTCAGGCGGAAGAATCAGCAGATTGCGAATCAGCGAATGATCGGATTTATCCAGTGCCCGCCCCAGCGGTACGCGGTCAAAGGGTTCCAGCAGGCCCCCCGTGATCAATTCCTGCGCAGCCAGAATCTGCATGGCCATCAGCGAAGCAAGAGTGTCTAAAGCCCATGGGGCAGGTTCCGCGGTCTGCATAAAAAATTCAAAGCCCAAGCCGCTGTATTGGTCCGCCTGCTTATCGGCGGGGTCTAATCCCCATGGGTTGGATAAGCCGGTGGTTATATATACCCAGTTGTCGCGGCGGTCATTGGGAGGCGATGTTAATACGCCATGCGTAAGCCAGCGCGGATCAACGTCGTTAAACCCCATGGATTCAAACCACCGGGCTGAAAGGGATTCAATGTTGTCCGCAAAAGGCCCGAACAACTCGGGATATACCGTTTCCTCCCGCTGTTTCCATACCCCTTCAAACCATTGTTTCCAGTGTTCTTCCGCTGTTTTCATCCGCAATACATTAGCGGATTTGCGACGGACGCGGAAGCGCTGCCTCGCCGATCGCCTCCTCATTCCGGAAGCGTTTGGCGATAGGCGATATAATCATCGGCAGGTGTTTATAATGGAGCCTCTTGAACCATGCGCGAAAATCCACTGTTTGCTTTACATGAACAGGCCAATGCCGGCTATCTTCCCTATGGCCCGGAAATCCAGATTATTGAAAGTTTTGGCGAGCCTGAAGCGGAATATGCCGCCATTCGCAAGGCCGCAGCGATCATGGATTCACCCCATCGATCTGTGGTGGAGCTTACGGGTAAAGATCGTCTGACTTTTCTGCAAAATCTGCTGACCAATGACACAAAATCCCTGACCGCCGGTCGCGGGTGTTACGCGTATCTGTTGAATCTTAAGGGGCGCATTGTTCTGGATATCAATGTGCTGCATCAGGAAGACTCCACGCTTCTGGAAGTAGACGCCCGACTTGCTGATGGGCTTTGCCGCACGCTTGATAGTTATCTATTTTCCGATCAGGTGCAAATACGAAATGGCGCCGAAGCATTTGGCCGCGTAACCATCATTGGGCCGGATGCAAGTAATATTCTGGATACCCTTGCCGGCAAAAAAAATACTGCGGATTTGAGCGAACCGCTGCAGAGCTGCCCCACCGAAATCCTGGCACATGCTTGCACCCTGTTTCGCAATGATCAATGCGGTGAACCGCAATTTGAATTAATTGTTCAGCGCAATGCCCTGCCCGCCCTTTGGACCGGTTTACTTGACGCAGCCAACGGTGAACCCGCGGATACAGATTTTAAGCCGGGGATGGTCAAATTACGCCCCATTGGCTGGTCGGCGTTTAATATCGCACGCATTGAAGCCGGTACGCCGCTATTGGGAATTGATCTGACGGATCAGAATCTGCCCATGGAAACCGCACGCTGGTACACCCGTGCTGTGCATATTTCCAAAGGGTGTTACCTGGGGCAGGAAGTGGTGGCTCGGATGCACGCCCATAAAGCGGTCGCCCGGATGCTCGTAGGATTAAAAAATCCGGGCGATGTTCCGCCGGTGGCTGGTGAACCCCTGCGGGATGGGGAAACAATCGTGGGGGCCGTTACCAGCAGCTGCATGTCCCCCATGCTGGGGAATCAAGCCATTGCGATGGCCTATGTCAAAAAACTCTACGCCGAACCCGGCCGCGTTTTAACCGTCTACACCCCCCACGGTGAAGTTCGCACAACCGTTAGCCCGTTACCCTTCTGGGCCGCTCCCGAGACCAGAAATGTCGGAGATTCGGTAAAGCAACGGATCTGAATGGCAGCATCGGAAGGAACAAGGAGTTCTCTTATGAGCTACATGCGTTGCAGGATGCGTCACCGGCGGGGACTTTTTGGACATGCAAGGATAGTAGCGGGTGCGGTCGCATGTGTGCTCCTTTGGGCCATTAGTTCCCACCGCGCCGTCGCCATGGACCTTCCGTCGTACAACCTCGATTCGCTGGCCTTTATGGCGCACGACATCGTATCGGGCCGGGTTACGGCAGTGCACGGCGGTGCTCTTGAAGTAAAACTCCAGGCCGTTTACGCAGGCGGCCTACGGGCAGGGGCCGACATCTCTGTGGACGTACCCGACTTTTTTGAGATCTGGCACAGTGACGGCAAGAGCAGCGCGCCAGGCCCGGGTGATAGGTTCTTTTTCTTCCTTGTCAAAGGCCGTCCGCAATTTTTATTTCATCCCCCACCCGGCTCCTACGTCCCCGTGCCCTCCGGCCTGAAACTAGCCGTGGATCGGCGGGTCTACGGGTTTTACCAACTCAGCAACCCGGGTCCCTATCTCGCGGGGCCGAACGCGCCGTTTGGAAAGAAGAGATCGCAAGCACGGAAGCGTTTCGTCGCGTCGCTGCAACAAAGTATTAAGCGGGTGCAAACCACAAAGGCTTTCTTTAAGACACCGCCCAATCGCACACAAATTCCGCGCCTCCTCTCGCTGCTGAAACGACGATCCGCCTTGGACAAGGAGAAAATGGGTCCCGATGATGCGATCGCGGACGCAACAGTCGAACGACTTTCGCTTTTCCGCGATTGCCCCAGCGCAATCCTCCCTGCGATAACCTACGCCAGCAACATTGGTTTTCAGGCATCGGTGGCACTCCCCTCGGCTTTGGCGACGCCCGCCGGGCGCAACCTGTGGCTGACCTGGATTGGAGACCGCCGCACGCCTACGCGTGTAAAGGGGGCACTTGCCGCAGGTGCCTTCACCTTAGGCGTGAATTACTGGATGTATGGCTCGTCTAGCGGGCCGGTGCTGAAGCCGGGGGCTGGGCGTGGCCGTCGCGTAACCCATTCGGTCAACGGGAATTACATGGCAAGGCTGGCAACTCTTGCGCTGCGATTAAGGCGCAACAAGCCAATGTTTCAAGGGTTGATGGGGCAATGGGATTTTCTAATCCGCTGCAACACGGGCGTTCCGCTCGGACTGCCTGTCCCGAGTGTACGGCGCGATATGACTCATGCGTATCTCATATTGGCGGCAGGTGAAAAGGCTGGAGCCAATCAATGGCAGAGAACCGCGATTAACATGGTTCTCCGGGATATGACCGCATTTGTACTTTGTTGCGATAATTCCGGCAACGAGGCGAACCAGCCCTCCTACGATCTGGATTCTTTGGCATTTCTGGCCCATGACATCGTCTATGGGCGCATCGTCGCAATACACGACGATGACGCCGTGGTAAAAATCCAGACCGTCTACTACGGAAACCTGCGGGAAGGGGCGGAAATTAAAGTTGCAACGTGCAGTGCGTACCGAGTTGCGGACCGCAAATACGCAACCAAGGGTTTCAAGACAGTTCCCAGCCGCTGGCCGCCGACGATCATGTTAGGTCTCAGGCCACTGCAGCCTGGAGTTAATGTTTTTCTGTTCCTGACACCGATTAAATATCGGAGACGATGCATATTCAACTTGCCGGCGGGCACATTGATGGAGATTCCATCGGGGTTCGGACCGATTCTGGAACATTTTGTCAGTGCGCACTCGCCGCCCCTCTTCTCCGTCCCGCAGGGTGCAATGGTGCCGGTTCCTTCTGGTGTTAAGGTGGTCGTGGCCAGTCGTGTCCGCGGATTCTTTTTCAATTCTGGTGGCTGTAAATATTATTTGGCTAGCCCTACGTCATATTGGGGACATCCCTGGCCCACGGTGCACGCATTCGTGGGGATGTTGAAGCGATCTTTGCGACGGGTTGGCCGCGTTCGCGCGGATTTCGCATCCGCACCTCAGCCAAAGCTGGCTCCGCGACTGCTTGAGCTGCTCCGAAGCCGCGAGGCCATGAAGCTATGGAACGGAGGGTATACAGACTGTATTGGCCGGGCCGCCATCAGGAACATTGCCCGGTCTCACAACCCGCAGGCAATTGTGGACGCTCTTTCGAGTCCCTATCTGTGGAAGGATGTTGGAGGCCAATTTGGGAAGTTTTTTTCCGATTTCGCTACACCGATGGGACGAAACCTATGCCTGAGTGTCTTGGGGAATCCAAAGGCACCGGAGGATACGCGCTGTTGCATCGCCGGGTATCTTTCGACGCTCGGCATGCGCTTTTGGCAAGATGGGACAGGCAGTTCTGTCATCCATACGGGGCACAAACTTGGCCAGCCTCCGGAAAAGCATCGCGCCGACGGACATTACATGGAGCGTGTGGCTCGTGTGACTCTTCGCATCTGCAACGATAAGCGGGAGTTTACGCCACTCGTACGATCTTGGAATAGTTTGATCGTAGCGTATACTGCCACACCGGTTGCAACCGAAGACCCCGGCGTGAGAAAAGATATGGAACACGCTGACGATATTCTGAAGTCGGCCGAGCGCGGCGGGGCGCTCAACGCGTCGCAGCGCACGGCTATAAAGAAACTCAGACGAAGCATTGCGGCATTTTTGTGGGAATGATCGCGGCTTCCCGGAGTTATTTAGGATTTTATATACATGAGTGATTGTTCTGCTGCGATTCGCTTTACCAACGTTGAATTCATGCGTGAGGATCGGGTGATTCTGGCGGGTATAAACTGGGAACTTCCCGCGGGTGGGTGGGGGGCTATTGTCGGCCCGAACGGCAGTGGAAAATCATCGCTGGTTCGCATGGCGGCGGGGTATTTGTGGCCCACGCATGGAACTGTGGAGGTGCTGGGGCATCGGCTGGGAGAATTTCCGGTCAGCGAATTGCGCCGGAAAATATCGGTTGTTGAGGCGTTGAGCATTTATCCCTTCGATGAGCAGATGACGGCCGAAGACGTTGTATGCAGCGGATTTTTTGGTTCCTTAACGCTAAATTATCATCAACCCGATCCAGCACAGTGGAAACGTACCGCTTATGTCCTGGCCGATGTACGGATGGAGTCGTTTGCCAAGCGAAAATTCTGGACCCTTTCCACCGGCGAACGCATGCGCGTGCTGATTGCCCGTGCTTTAGTCCATGAGCCGGAACTGCTGATGCTGGATGAATGTACCTCCGGGCTGGATTTGCCATCACGGGAAACGGTGCTGATATTTCTTTCCGAACTGGCTCAATTACCTTTGCCGCCCGCCTTATTAATGATTACCCATCACCTTGAGGAATTACTGCCGCAGATTCAGCAGACCCTTTTATTAAATAGCCGCGGTCAGGCCATTGCCGCGGGTCCGCCAAGTCAAACGCTTACCGATTCGCTGTTATCCCAGGCGTTTGACTGGCCGATTCGCGTCACATTACAGGAGGGCCGACGGTATGCGCACAGTGAAGGCTGGCCGAGGTTGCATCGCCCGCTATAATTCCCCTGCGGTGTCCGGTGCGATTCAGTAAGTTGGTCGCACCATATTTTTGCCCGCAGTGCTCTGGACAGGCTCCAGAGAAGAACCGGAAAAAAAGGAACTTGGAAGTATGGCGAATATTGAGCAGGTTGTGATCATCGGTTCCGGCCCTGCGGGTTGGACCGCCGCTATTTATGCCGCCCGGGCTAATCTCAAGCCGCTGGTCATTGCCGGCGACGGTGCCAATCGTGAACGCATGCCCGGCGGACAGTTGATGTTCACCACGGAAGTGGAAAATTTTCCCGGCTTTGTCCACGGTATTGATGGTCAGAAGATGATGGGCGTGCTGCAACAGCAGGCCGAGCGCTTCGGCACACGGGTCTTGCAGAATTTTGTGACCCGTGTGGATTTCACCGCGAAGCCTTTCAAAGTTTGGCATATTAATGATCTCTCCGGCGAGGCCGAAACCGAAGTGCAGACGCACGCTGTGATTATCTCCACGGGTGCCAGTGCCAATTACCTGGGCTTGGACAGCGAAAAGAAATTTGAAAACAACGGGGTGTCGGCCTGTGCCGTCTGCGATGGCGCATTGCCGAGATTTCGTGATAATCCACTGGTGGTCGTGGGCGGCGGTGATTCGGCCGTGGAAGAGGGAACGTATTTGACCAAATTTGCCAGCATGGTTTATCTGGTCCATCGGCGCGATACGCTGCGTGCCAGCAAGATCATGGCGGAGCGGGCCTTATCCAATAAAAAAATTAAACCGGTGTGGAATTCTGCCGTGGAAGAGGTGCTGGGCAATGAGGCGGATGGCGTAACCGCCGTGCGGGTAAAGAATCTGCAAACCCATGCCACATCGGTGCTGGAATGCCGCGGTATGTTCGCCGCTATCGGGCACACGCCAAATACTGCGTTTCTAAAAGGCCATATTGATCTCGACGCCAAAGGATATATTGCCCTGAAGGAGCCTTTCCGTTCCACTACCAGCGTGGAAGGCGTTTTCGCCGCAGGGGATTGTGCCGATCCAGTTTATCGTCAGGCGATTACCGCAGCGGGTATGGGTTGTAAGGCGGCCATTGATGCCGAACGCTGGCTGGCGGAACAGGGAATTCATTGAAATATAAGCCCAAACAACCTGCCGAAGACAATCGCCCGCCTGTTGCCAATGCGGATGTGCAGTTTGAAATCGTGTACGCTGATGATGATCTGCTGGTGATCGGCAAACCCTCCGGCCTGGTGACGCAGCCGGGGTTGGGGCACGTCAAAGATACGCTGCTTAATGGCCTGTTTGCCCGGTATGGTCATCAGTTACGCCAGCTGGGGCCGCGGCGGGATTGGGGACTGCTGCATCGATTGGATCGGCAGACCAGCGGATTGCTGGTCGTGGCGTTGCGGCCGCGTGCGTATGACGCGCTGCGCGAAGATTTTGAACACCGCCGATTGGCTAAGCAATATCTCGCCATTGTCGCCGGCCGACCTGATCCCATGCAGGGGGTAGTGCAGGCGCGGTTGAAGGAAATTCAGGCGGATAAAAAAAAGGTCATTATTTCCCGCAGCGGTGAAGAAGCCATTTCCGCCTATCAGGTGGTAAGTTTCAGTGCATCCGGCGCGCTGGTGGATGTGCGAATAAAAACGGGCCGCCTGCATCAGATTCGCGCGCACATGATGTTTCTAGGCACTCCCGTGCTGGGGGATGATTTGTATATCCCTGAAGGCCTGTCTCGCACCAAAATGCTTAAAGCGCCGCGTTTGTGCCTGCACGCCTGGAAACTGGGCTTTAAGCATCCGGTAGCGAACATCTGGCGGGAGTTTATCCAGGTTCCTCCCCCTGATTTTTTGGCGGTTGTCCGCCGCATGGGCCTGAACATGCCGGCGTAGTGAGGGCCTGGGGCGATAACCCGATTCGGGCGGGGCAATATTTTCGTCCCCACCGGGCCGCGCGACGAAAACCCCACATAGCCGCCAGCTCTGCCGGTGGTGGAGCTCGCCCCGACCGCACCCCGCTACCGCTGGGCTAAATAGTGCGATTAGCCCATGATTTCGCAATATTTCCGCCGGCCCGAAAATATTGCCACGCCCGGTTAGAGGTTACAGGTTTCAGCGGGACATGTCACGTGGCGACACCGCGCCGGATAATTATTTTACCTGCAATCACGGCCGGATTGGACCGCGGATTACGCGGATAACGCGGATCGGGCTGCGG
>JAKAZF010000446.1 GCA_021826605.1 Planctomycetota bacterium
CAATGTGCTGGAGGAACGTGACGTACAGATTCGCGGCTATCCAATTCGCCTGGATTTGGACATCTGTATGGTGTTTTCCGCGAACCCCGAAGATTACACCAATCGCGGTCGGATTGTTACGCCGCTGAAAGATCGCATTGGCACCGTTGTGCGTACGCATTATCCGCACAGTATTGCGGAAGCAATCAAAATTACCCGCGAAAATGCGTGGCTCAATCGTGACAGCGGAGTGAGCGTGCAGATTCCACAATTCATGCACGAAATCCTCGAGGAGTTTGTGCGCCTCGCCCGGCACAGTCCGCACATCAATCAGGCCAGCGGAGTAAGTGTTCGATGTTCGATTACGACGGCTGAAAATCTTGTGAGTTCGGCCGAACGGCGTGGTATCGTCCATGGAGAAAATTCGGTCGTTGCGCGGGCGGATGATCTGCCGTTTATTCATGCCAGTTGCCGGGGTAAAATTGAACTCATGCTTGCGGAGGGTGAATCCGCGGAGGATAAACTCGTTACCTCGCTGATTGGCGAGGCCGTGAAACTTGTTTTCAGCCGGCACTGCGATATTGATTCGCTGGATGATATATGTCAACAATTCAAGGGTGGATTGACCCTGCAGGTCGGAGATGAAGTATCCACCGCGACCATGTTGGAAAATTACAGTCATGTAAAAGGGCTGAAGCCGGCGGCGGTGCGAATGGCGAAAGCCTTGAATATGCCGCCGGATGATCCGGCGTCTCTGGTGAGCGCCGGAGAATTTATTCTAGAGGGGCTGTATGTCAACAATCGCCTGAGCAAAGTTAATATGCCTGGAAAGACCTTTTTCCGAAGATAAATATCCGATGCGCGCATGGTTCACGGGAATCGACACATCCTGGGGCGTATTGCCGCCTGAATCCCCTTTTTTTCGCCCTCGCGGCCGGCTGGACTTTGCGCGGCCCGTGGCACCAAAGCCGTTAGGATAAATAGTAAGATTGCTGGTATGAAATGATTGTCCGCCTCCGGCGAGGTTGCATAAACTTGCTCGCAGGGCAAGGTATGGCTTACCATAACAAATTCGTGGTTTTTGGATGGTATGAAGGCCGCTAGTTTGGAGACTTGTCCTGTGACTACACTTGGCGTAATTGTTGGAAACCGTGGTTTTTTTCCCGCCCACTTATGCGTGACCGGCCGCAAGGAAGTATTGGATGTGCTGGCCAAGCATCATATTAAAACCATTATTCTTCCTGCGGACCAAACCAATGGCGGGGCGGTTGAATCTCTGGCGGATGCCAGAAAATATGCCGAGCTGTTTCAAAAACATCGCCATGAAATTGATGGCATACTGGTAACGCTGCCGAATTTTGGTGACGAACGGGCGATTGCCAATACGCTTCGCTGGTCCGGGTTGAATGTGCCGGTACTGGTTCATGCGTTTAACGATCGCGCGCAGACCATGACCATTAAAGACCGGCGCGACAGCTTCTGTGGAAAAATGTCAGCCTGCAACAATCTGCGGCAGTATGGTATTACGTATTCGCTTACCACCTTGCATACGGAAGATCCCGGCAGTAAGGAATTCTCGATTGATATTCAGCGCTTCGCGGCGGCCTGCCGCGTGGTACGAGCCTTGAAAGGGGCCAGAATCGGTGCCATTGGAGCCCGTCCCGGCGCATTTAATACCGTGCGCTACAGTGAAAAACTGCTGGAAACCGCGGGCATCAGCATTGAAACGCTGGATCTTTCGGAAGTGTTGGGCGTAGCGACGAAACTCTCCGATACCGATGCGGCGGTAAAGGAAAAACTTGCCGGTATTCAAGGATATACGGCGACGGGTGGTATTCCGCAATTAAGCGTTATTAAAATGGCCAAGCTCGGTGTGGCCATTGAAAAATTCATCAAGGAACGGGAACTTGTTGCCACGGCCATACAGTGCTGGACGGCGCTGGAAGAATTCTACGGTGTTGTACCCTGCACGCTGATGAGCATGATGTCCAATGGCTTGATGCCCAGCGCCTGCGAAACGGACATTACCGGCGTGGTGGGTATGTACATTCTGCAGGCGGCTTCGGGAAAGCCGGCCGCATTGCTGGACTGGAACAACAATTACGGAACCGATCCGGATAAGGGTGTGGTTTTCCACTGCTCCAACCTGCCAAAGGACTTCTTTGAAAGCCAGAAAATGGATTATCAGGAAATCATTGCCGGCACTGTGGGACGCGATAATACGTACGGAACCATTGTGGGAAGCATTGCCGCCGGACCCTTTACCTATTGCCGCGTCTCCACGGATGACAACAATGGTCTGATTCGGGCGTATGTTGGTGAAGGAGAATTCACCGGCGAAAAACTCGATACCTTCGGTGGCTATGGGGTATTTAAAGTTAACCGCCTGCAGGCTCTGCTGCAGTTTATCTGCCGGGAAGGATATGAACACCATGTTGCCGCGACCAAGGCCGAAGTGGCGGCGGGCATTGATGATGCATTAAGCAATTACCTCAAATGGGATGTGTATCGGCATGAATAATGGCCGGTATAGTCAGTGGGTGGGCGGGCTGACCGACACCAGGCGGTCAGAACCATCGCAGCAGAATTGATTGATTGTCGAGGATATTATGCCACACCGTTACGCCGTTGGACTGGATTTCGGCACGGCTTCCGTGCGGGCACTGCTTGTGGATGTGGCATCGGGTGAGGAAATTGCCACCGGTGTAAGCAACTATCGCCATGGAATAGATGGCGTGATTGTGGATTCGCGCGATCCCTTGCTGGCCCGGCAAGATCCACAGGACTATCTTGATGGCACGCAGGCCGCTATCCAAGATGTGCTGAGACTCGCACGGTCGAAACGTAAAGATTTTGACACCCGGGAAATCATCGGGATCGGCGTGGATACGACCGGAAGTTCTCCCATGCCGGTGGATAAGCTCGGCCAATCGCTGGCATTTGATCCGGCGTTTGCCGATGATCCGGCGGCCAAAGTCTGGTTATGGAAAGATCATACCTCCCATGCGGAAGCGGAAGAAATAACCGCCACTGCGGGGAAGATGCGACCGCAGTATCTGGCTAAATGCGGTGGACGCTATTCATCGGAATGGTTCTGGGCCAAAATATTGCATTGCGCCCGCACCGCCCCAAAGGTTTTTGAGGCCGCTTACACCTGGGTGGAAATTGCCGACTGGATTCCCGCCGCCATTACCGGAACAACGGCTCCGGCAATGCTCCGTCGCGGCATTTGCGCAGCGGGTCACAAGGCGTTTTATAATCCCTCCTGGGGTGGTTATCCCGACGGTGAATTTCTGGCGGCGCTTGATCCGCGACTGGTGCGAATTGGAAAAACACTTCCTGGAAAGGCCTGTTCATCCGCGCAAGAGGCCGGCAAGTTGAGCGAGCACTATGCGAAAGTGTTTGGCCTTCCGGCGGGAATTCCGGTGGCGGTTGGCGCTTTTGACGCGCATCTTGGAGCGGTTGGTGCGGGCATAAAAAGCAATGTGCTGGTCAAACTTATCGGGACATCGACCTGTGACATCATGGTGGTGCCG
>JAKAZF010000447.1 GCA_021826605.1 Planctomycetota bacterium
AGACCGGCAATCAGACCCCGGCCATCAAACGCATAGGTCTTCCGGCCTGCAACTACTATTCCGGCGAAGCGCTGCATGGCCTGGTGCGCGGCGGCCCCGTGACCAGTTTCCCGTTGCCGCTGGCGATGGCCTCTTCCTGGAATCCGGCGTTGGCCCTGGAGGTCTATACCGCAGTCTCGGACGAGGCGCGGGCCTACAACAAGAAGGATAATGTCGGACTGGCTTATTATTCTCCGCAAACATTGAACCTGCATCGTGACCCGCGGTGGGGGCGTTGTGAAGAAGCGCCGGGAGAAGATCCGTGTCTTGCGGGCGCCTGGGCCGTGAATGTCATTAAAGGTATGCAGGGAGATAATCCCAACTATCTGAAAACCACCGCCTGCGCCAAACATTTTATCTGCAACAACACCGATGATGATCGCACGAGTGTTTCGGCTTCAGTGAGTCCGCGGAATTTCTGGGAATATTACACCCGCGCGTACCGCACGTGCGCTCTGGATGCGGATGTCTTTACCTTTATGAGCGCGTATAGTGCTATTAACGGTGTACCCTGCAGCGCGGATCGTTTTCTCCTGACCAGTTTACTGCGGGATCGTTGGGGCTTTCGTGGTTATGTCACCTCTGATTGTGACGCAATCTATAACATATTTAATCCCCATCATTACCTGCCTACATTGCATCAGGCGGCGGCCGCAGCGGTTCAGGCGGGCTGCGATTTGAATTGCGGCAACACACTGCCTAAGCACCTCGGTCGAGCGGTCGCGGATCAGTTGGTTAGTGATTCCGATATCAGCCGAGCCATTACGCGGTTATTGACGGTGCGGGTGCTGTTTGGTGAATTTGATTCCCCGCAAAGCGTTCCTTATAACAGCATCAGCTTTGATATGGTTGATTCACCGGCGCACCGGGCCTTGGCTCTGAAGGCTGCGCGAGAGTCCATCGTTTTATTAAAAAATGACAACAATTTTTTGCCCTTGCAGAAATCGGATTTGAAAACTGTCGCCGTGATTGGTCCCACGGCGGGTCAGTGCCACCTGGGTGGCTACAGCGGTTCGCCGTTTGTGCGCATTTCCCCGTATGACGGCATTGCCCAGGCGCTGGGGGCAGTCGCTTATCACCCGCATGATCATGTATGGCCACAGGACCTTCAGGCGGTCAGCGCCGGCGTGCAGACCCAAACTTCCAGCGAAGGCGGTATGGACATCGGCTGGATTGATGACGGAGCGTGGCTGGAATACAAGCCCCAGGATTTCACCGGCAAGAGCCATCTTGCCATTCGCGTTTCCAGTCCGGGCAACGGGGCGACTATTCATGTACATGTCGACTCTTTACAGGGCAGGAAAATTGCGACTCTGACCGTGCCGCACACCGGCGGCTGGCAGCACTGGACGACCGTTTCCGCCGCTATTACCGGCATTACCGGAAAGCATAAAGTCTTCTTCAAATTTTCCGGCCCCAAAAGCGGCCCGATGTGCAATGTCGAATGGTTCCAGCTTCGACCGGCGAGCGCCGCAGCCAAACCGCAACCTAAAGCGGGTCAACCGGTGGTGGTCTTCAAGCCGGGATGCACGGTCAATGGGCCAAAAGATGAGAAGATGTTTGCCGAGGCGGTGGTTGCCGCGAAAAGCGCCGATGTGGTGATCATGGTTTGCGGCGTGGATCAAAGTATTGATTCTGAAGGGCACGATCGCCCAGATATAAAACTCACGGGCGTGCAGCACGAATTAATTCAGGCATGCTTCAAAGCCAATCCCAAAACCGTGCTGGTGATCTCCAGCAACAACACCGTGGCCGTGAATTGGGAACAGGAAAATCTGCCGGCCATTGTATCAGCGGTGTTCGCCGGTCAGGCCCAGGGAACCGCCATCGCTGATGTTCTGTTTGGAAATTACAATCCCGGCGGTAAAACGTGTTGCACGTGGTATAAGTCGGTGGATCAGCTGCCGGCGTTTCATAACTACGATATTATGAAGGGCCGCACGTATATGTACTTTGAAGGCCGGCCGCTGTATCCCTTTGGCTATGGTTTAAGCTATACGCATTTCAAGTTCAGTGATCTGGGCATTTCCAAAGGTACGCTGGCCGTCGGCGAGTCGATTGTGATCTCGGCAGTCATCACCAATACGGGCCTGTACGCAGGCGCGGAAGTTGTGCAAATATACGTGCAGGCACCGGCGTCCCCTGTTAAGCGGCCCATCAAGCAGTTGGTGGGATTCCAACGCGTGGACCTTAAAGCCGGGGAAAGTCGAAACGTGGAATTCACGCTTCCGTATACCGAGCAGGCGCTCTGGTACTGGCAGGAAAAGCAGCGCAAATTTGTGCTTCAGGAAGGGATGCTGAAAGTGCTGGTGGGAAGTTCCTCGGCCGATATACACTTAAATACCGTCATTGCATTGCAATCCTGCACGGATGCCAGGCTCGGAGGCCCCGAGACGCTTACCACGGCCGCGGTCAATTCTGTAGTAATGTAGTAGCCAAAAAAAGGCCTCCGGGGGTTCGCCCCGGAGGCCTGCTGATTTTTCAAGCCGAACTTAGTTGGCTGGAAACCTTACATCCCGGGCATCCCGGATTTGCCCTGGATGGTTTTCCAATGGCCATGCACATCAACCTTGATCATGGATGGAACCAGGACATGATCCTTGGGATTGGCTTTGCCCATAACTTCAATCGTGCGGCCCACGTAGTCTGCCAGAGGGCGGGAATTGGTGGCCAATACCCAGGCTTTGCCATGGACCAGAATCCCGGCCGGCACACCTTCGCTTAAGCACTTTTTGCCGCAGGTCTTGCCGTGGGCGCGGCCCATGGCACCCAGAGCGGAATAGCACTTCATATCAAGGAGTTGGCCCTTGACCGTGACGGTTTTGGTTGTCACTGCAAAAGCACTGACCGACATGGCGCTGACCGCCAACACACCTGCGATACCGGAAATAATTTTGCGATTCATAACGCAACTCCAGAAAAAAAACCAGTTTTGGCCTACCGATGAACACCATCAGTATCGCCGCAACATTTTATCTACCTAAATCCCCCGAGTGCCGGCTTGACTATTCGTCTTGCACTTCACCAAGCCACCCCATTATACGCGGCTCCGGGCAGGGTAGATGAAAAATCGTTCAATTGGCTCCGGGCAAGGGTGGGAGGTGGGCTGGGAGCCAGCTTAGGTTACGGGTTACAGGGGACAGAGACAACGCAGCATTTAGGAGTTTTTGGAAGCGCCGTCGCTGCCGGGCAGGGGTCTGGGTTGATTCCTTCATCCACTGTGGTTACCGCCAACTACTGGACTTACTGGTCAACACGGTTTTCCCCTGTAACCCGTAACCTGTAACCTCGCACTCGCTCCTGCGTTCTGCGTCCTGCGCCCGCCGTTTTTATGGGCAGGATTTTATCAGGGCGTTACATTATTGGAACCGTTGAATTTGCTGCTGAAAATGGAAGATTTTTTGTGTGCTTCTCCGGCACATTTGCCGATACATTAACTGTGCAGGTAACAGGATTCAGACACATAT
>JAKAZF010000448.1 GCA_021826605.1 Planctomycetota bacterium
CTGGCAAGTTGATTTTGCCACAGATCGCATTGATGGCATCACTTGGGATACTCGGGGTGCTGGCACCAGGCCATATCGCAACCGCCGCGCCGCAGGTTACCTCCCAAAAGTCAATCAAGCCGCCGCCAGCGGCCGATCCCGCTGTACTTGTAAAACTCGAAGCGCTTATGGAACGGGCATTGGACGGTCGATCCGGTACCGCCACTGTTATTGCCGATCTGCGCGGTACCGAAGACCCGGAACTGGTTCCATATTTCATGAAAATGGCCCAGAGTTCCAATATTGAGCTCCAAATAGGTGGCTTGCTGGCCGCCAATTACATCAGCAAAAATCCAAAATTGATCGACGTATCCAATCTATTAAAAATTCAAGCATCCAGCGCTCTGACACTGGGAATTGCCGTATTGGTGCGGCATGGATATATCACCAACGCACAGTTGGAGCAGATCACACAACTCGCGCCGCGCCCAAGCCAGCGGCTGATGGCAGCGTCGGGGCTGGTGAACCGACATCTGGGCAAAGTCGCGGCACCTTCACTTTTGATGCTGATGAAAAGCTCACAGGCTTCGATTCGCTATTTTGCCGCACTGAAATTGATTCAGGCCAAGGTGTCACCAAAGGATACCAAAGCGGGCCTCGCCCTTCTGGATACGCTTATTAACAGACCGGAATTGCGATTAAACGCCCTCAAGAGTGCATTGATTGAGCGCGTGGGCGGAGAGAAATTGCGAATTTGCGGCCCATGGGTTACCGCCATGGGGGAATCGAAACAATCAAGCTTTTCTACTAAGCTTCAGGCCTCACTGGTGCTGCTATCGATTCACGATTACGCCGGCGTAAAGATTTGGAACATGCTGGCACAAAGACACAAAGGCGCTATTTCCCGTATCGAACTGGGCTTGGCCGCCATCGAATATGCATCTCAATTTAAGCCATCGGAAATTGCAGCATTAGGCCAGTCGCAATCTCCACTGCTTCAGGGTGTGATCGCAGCGGCAAGGCTGGCATCTGAGCATCGCAGTTTTCTGCTGCCGATTAAAAAAATGCTGGTGGATGGACAGCCACTTTTTCTGAACTGGTGCCTGCAGTACGCACAAATGCCGCACTGTCCGTATCGATCAATGCTGCTGAAATCTATTATTGGATATTCCACCATTACGGACGGACAGACAGGACAGGACTATCGACGTGCGGTTTCCGCCGCATTAACCCTCGTGAGCCTCAAGCACCATTATGACGAGGCGATCATCAAATCGGCGCTTAACGCCTTTAACCCGGGGGTGCCGGCCGCCATGTTGGCCGCCATGCTCTCGCCGAAAAGCAAAAGCTTCTCCCACCTTATAGCACAGCACTGGAACAACTACATGCACCGCCACCACCGGCGAATTCGCCTGCTCGCGGCCTTGGTCATGGGTAAGTTTAATAACCCTGTCGCCCTGCCGGAATTGCGTCATGTCGTACTGTATGACGGAATTTTAAGCAATGGCCTTCAAGCCCAGGCCGGTTGGTATTACGCCAAAATAACCGGCAGCACCCATGAGGTTTTGGCGGCGGTGATGGCGTACCATCCCAAGGTCAAGCCGGTTCCACAGCGATAGTAAAAGCTGGCACCATTCGCGTATCCATACTTCCGGAGCACTGGTCAATAGTCGAAATTGATTTCCATTCGGAGAGACAGTCAGTTCGGCATGTTTGGCCAATAGAAATACCAGCCCGTCCAAATGGCATTCCAATTGTCGGCCCACGCGCGAGGATCTCCCGGCTTAAAATCCACCTCGCCTATACCATTGGGGCTGGGCGAAGGCACATGAGCTTCCGCCCAGTCAGCATTCGTGAGCGTATTGGATGGCCGATTATTCGAATTATAAAACACGGGGTCATCAACACCTTGCACCGAGCCATCGGCGTGGAGAATATTTTCAAAGGCTGGGGCGTCAGGATTGCTGTAGTGCGGGTGATTGATCAGGTACAAATCGCCCTGCATGCTTCCACCGCCCCAAGCGACCGCATCGGTGCAGAGAATATCATCGGGCGGATCATCGGTGGTGGCTGCGGGCTGATTGATATGGTTGCCCCATGTGGGATATATGCTGTCATTAAAACCGCTGCTCAGGCCGATGCCGTTGGGAAATCCGCCACCGCCATATTGGCTGAATGAATTGAGCGATCGCTGAGTCGCGCACCCTACGTAGGCATATGAGGTCATGATAAAATAACCCCACTGATAAAGCTGTTCTCCTGCATATAGATCGCTGGTGAACGGACAACTCGGGCAGATCATCCATGGTGCGAGATACATTTGCTGCTGCCCGCGAAATGCTGACGGTACACTGCCATAAACGCCAAGTTGGGTGGGATCCCAGGAGTATTCATAAGGTACATGCAAACCACCTTGTGCGCTGGCGATGGCCGTTCCATCCGACGCGTATTGTGTGGTTTGGCCGGTTCCTCCGTATTGGAGAAAATCCGCATACGGGGTGCCGAAGCGCTCCCATTGAGCTCCGAAATTAATCTCGTTTTCGTTGATGCTGTCGTTATTGAGAAGTAATGGAAACTGAGTTCCTGTTTGACCGTTGTCGTACGGCGGACTTGCATATTTACCGTAGTTGGCCTGCCCGGGATTGGCATTATTCTGGTCTAAGATTTGTTTGTACCAGCCGGCATCCTGCTGCATCAGGGATGTGGCCACCTGGGCCCCCTTCGATGTCTGCGAAGCCTCGCCAAAGCCATAGGCGGCGGGAAAATGCCCCTTATGATTGACCGCAAAACCAAGACACGCTGCACCCCATGTCTTCAAATTGGCGGAACACTGAATTCGATTCGCCAACTCTCGAACCATGCGAAGCGAAGGCAGTAAAATTGCAATCAGTACGGCAATGATTGCTGTTACAGTAATCATTTCAACTAACGTGAAAGCTGGCCGAGAGGTACGCCCCATCGAGCACACTCCTGTCCAACAGCCGCCAAGCGCCGGCTAATTCGCGCCCCTCTCAACTGCGTATTTCATCAGCACGATGGCGACTTTCCCATCATCGATAAGCTGAAAATGGACGTGAATATTATTTTTCGGACGCCGACAACACCCTACTTCGAGTTGACTCAAACAAGGCAGACCCAATCGTAGACCGATAATTCATCATTTGTGGCCAGAGCGTTTACTGGCCAAGAGCCGCTGCGGCAGCGATGTAGTTTTGATAATTGGTTTGCATCTCGGCCATGGAATCACCACCGAATTTTTCAACCATACTGCGTGCGATTTCAAATGCGACGACATTTTCAACCACTACGCCCGCCGCCGGCACGGCGCACACGTCACTGCGTTCATAATCCGCCTTATCGGCCTGTTTGGTGTTGAGATCAACGCTGGGCATCGGCTTTTTGAGTAATGTGCTGATGGGTTTCATGGCGGCACGCACCACCACCGGTTGGCCATTGGTCATGCCCCCCTCCAGACCGCCGGCATTGTTGGTTGGGCGGATGAAGCCTAAGTTTGGC
>JAKAZF010000449.1:0-285 GCA_021826605.1 Planctomycetota bacterium
CGTTTGGTTGCTTTAAATAAAAATTTTTGGCTTGCCACAATAAAGTTGAGAATCACAATAGCCCCGATTGCTATCAGCGCATTTTTACACCAGCCATGAAGAAAAATTGAGATTATGAAACATGGAACCGCGACCCATATCGATGTTTGTATAAATGGTGCTAAAGCTGAGCGCCGAATCCTGATGGATGAAAAAGAGTGGGATATTCCTCGAATGGCTTGCCAAGCTGACCCCGGAGGAATGTTCACAATGTATTACCTCTTAAATTTCATCTTATCTGTAAAT
>JAKAZF010000449.1:295-3491 GCA_021826605.1 Planctomycetota bacterium
TGCTGGCGAATTTCGAATAAATAGCGACAGGTCCTATGTGGCAATCGTTTTTCACCGCGTCGGGTCGATTTCGCCCGGTTGAACACCCAATGCGGCAGCCAATTTTTCCACCGTGTGATGCGATGGACTGAGTTCGGCGTTTTCAATGCGGCTGATGTGGCTCTGGGTTAATCCGGCATCCCGTGCCAGTTCGGTCTGGGTTTTGTTTGCGGCTTCGCGCAGCGCACGAACCTTATCTGCAACAAATTGATTCCATTTGACCATGCCCGGAGGGATTTCATCGGATGGAGGTTCGAACTGACGGATCTCATATTGATCCTGATCCAGTATTTCCAGCATGCCGCTACGGATGGCCTCGATATCCTCGTCACATTCAGCTGATTCCAGCCCTTTTACCAATTCAAAAAGATCCTGCTTATCCTCGGCTGACAATTGGCTGATGCGCTCAATTACGATGCCGATTGCCATGGTAATGGCTGCTTCGCCAACATCCCCGTTGCGTATTGTTCTTAATCCATCTGCAGTCATCACGACCTACTACTCCTATTTCCTATTTAATAACTATTCTAAATTCTAAGCCTGTAACGCTATTTATCGCCTGGCCCTCCTTTACCAACAGCGGCCAATGTCGGAATATTGATTTCCCCTTTACAGAACAATCGTTTTCGTCGTCGAATCGTAATACGAGTCCCCGAAGGCGTGGGACCGTTGTTTTCTTTTTTGATGGTGCCAAGTATCACAATTGCATGCCTTTCATGATCAAGAAAAAAGAATACTCGCAAATTTATTTTGCCCAGCATTCCGTGCTTTTCACGTAATTCATGAAAATCTTCAATGGCATCCACAGAACACAAATTGCTGCGCGTGGGGTCAATTTCAGTAGCAAGACTTTTAATCTGGTCGGCCACATATGCATATTGTTCGGAATTTAATATTTTTTTTGCTTCGTCATAAGCCCGATCAAAGATCAACACATTCCACTGATACTTTCCTAATGGCCCCCTATGGCCGGCAATCACGCCCACCTTAACATCCCTATTCATCAAGTCCTCCTTGAAAGAAATATGCCCTGCGCTTGTATAATATACATTATAGATCGGCAAAAGCAAGCATAATGTTGCATATTTCATTATATATTCTTTTTATTGAAATTATAGTTCGTAAATAAACAATATATGGAAATCCAACCATTCCCGGCCTAGCCCAAGCTTCGCACTTTGGCACAAAAAGGGGCCTTGGCGTTCAACCAGGGGAAAGGGTCTGTACCATAAACCCGTGCGGCACTCAGCGGGGGGCTGGTCCCGAATGCGGTCCCAACGCTGCCAATGTCATGGAATATTACGGCATGCCGAAAGCGATGTTTTCACGTCAGCGAGCTGCTGCGGTCCGTATTTGGTAATACCAGTGGCGCAGCGCCGGCGGTGGGTTGGGGGCCTGCCAGTACTTTGACGGATGAAAATTCATCCAGGTTCAGCACTACTTTTTCGCCATCATCTTTTTGGATAATCAGCCGATCCAGCCACAGCCGGTCGGCTTTATTGCGGGCAAACCAACTGCCGCTCTCCTGCCGCTCCTGCCGCAGCACCGTTCCGACAACGCTGATGGGATAAACATGCGAGCGGTGGGCGATCTGCTGGGTGACTTCAACCCGCGTGCCGGGGCTGTACAGCAGGGTTTTTTGTGATTCATTTAATGCGGCCGATGTTTGCGATTCGTTCAAGGGATATTCTCCTGCTCTATCGAGCTGTGCTGCACCGCACCGGCCGACAGATAAATTCCAACCATGCAACATACCCTCTGCCCGCCCGGCAGGCAAGTATGGTTACCGTGCCGGGGCGGTTGTTCGCGGACGTGATGTGAATGTTATCTGTGGCCCCGCTCGCGGAAACGGCCGCGGGTTGCCACCCGCAGCTGCGTGCGGGGGTGGCGAGGCCCCGTCGTCCGGCAGTTCTCGCAGCTATGGGAGGAATCCCATGGCCGTTGTTCGCGGATGTGATTTGAATGTTGTTCACGGCTTGGCTCGCGGAAACGGCCGCGGGTTTTCCCCGCAACTGCGGGCGCTGTGCATCGCAGCGGGATGGCGGTGTCTCTGCAATCCCGAGATTCCCTATCCCCGCATTTCCGCATTTCCACAATGCCGATGGCCATCGGCACTGATATACGGGCATTGGTTGGCAATATCGTGTAAACTGATTGGGAGAGAATTGGGAAACGAGGACGGCCGGCAGAAAAAGCCGGCTTGGCGCTGGTTATGACTGAATTACAACATCCGCCGCTGCCGCAGGTGCATATTCTTAAAAAAGCGATTGATATTTATCTGCCGTTGGCTTACCCGACGGGCAACATTCCCGAAGTGGTGCAGGCCCGAATTGCGCCGGTGATAGCATCGGCCGATTCTGATGTGATCAAACCCGAATGGTTTGAACCCGCGGATAAAGATGGGCGTGCGGTGTACCGTCTGCGGCTGGGGCAGGCGGCGTATCCGCACATGAAGTTAAACGTGGAAGAATCGCCGGATGCCAGCGGGTATCTGCTGTTAGCCGATGCCCATGACAATCACTTGATGGCGCCCGAAACCTCTCCGGATGCAAAATTCTTAAGTGAACTGCGGAAAAACAACGCGGAACTGGTGGAAAAGATACAATCCGCCTGGACGCAGGCGGGGCTTCCGACCTTCCGGAATTATTTCCGCGCGATGATGGAACGGCGGGTTCGCGCAAAATAAATTCCCGCGCTTTCGCGATGGCGCGATTTCTGATACAAACTTACAAGTTTTTTCCTTGACGCTGGTGTAAAAGGTTGTTGACTCATGCCCAAAAGAACGGACATTAAAAGTATTCTCATCATTGGTTCGGGCCCGATTGTCATCGGACAGGGCTGCGAATTTGATTATTCCGGTACGCAGGCGTGCAAAGCGCTGAAGGAAGAAGGCTACCGCGTGGTACTGGTGAATTCCAATCCGGCCACCATCATGACCGATCCGGATATGGCCGACCGCACCTATATTGAACCGCTGACCGTGGAATCGGTGACGAAAATAATTGAAAAAGAACGGCCCGATGCGCTGCTGCCGACGCTGGGCGGGCAGACGGGGTTGAATTTGTCCGTGGCGCTGGAAGAAGCGGGCATTCTGAAAAAATTCGGCGTACAGATGATCGGCGCCACGCGCGAGGCCATTCACCGCGGGGAAGACCGC
>JAKAZF010000450.1 GCA_021826605.1 Planctomycetota bacterium
GGGCTTCTTATTGTACGCAGGCAACGCTGCGTACGGATCATTGGTCGTGCCAAATCGCCCGGTCTTACACCGAACGTGCGGGTACCCATTATTGGCCGCAGGAAATATGTTGGCCCCGATAGTGAATGGCAGCGGTATTAAAGCTGCATTTAAACCTGTGATAATGGCGTTAAAAAGCGACTGCGGAAGCAGGAGATCACCCGGCGCGGCGAAGCCGCAACCAAACAATACATGGCCGCCGGCTTTGCCCGCGGTAAGCGTCCGCCAAAGGCGCGGTGTGCCGAGTTGGGAATTCTTCGCAGATCGCGAGGAATTCGACAGATTGTGGCACAAACCGCTTGAATTGCCTGGACCTGTAACCAAGGCCGGGCGATGGCGAAATCCGCTTCGGCTGGAGGGACCACTTGGCCGGCTGAATGATGTGGCGCAATGACATCATGGTTGGTTTCCGGGGGGCTGTTCGCATGATGCGGTGTGTTCGTGAACGATTGCCATATCGCCCGGTATGCTGCAGTCCAGATACAGACTGAAAACTTCCGGAGTTGCCGGCGTGCCCAGATGTTTAAGAATCTGTGAACTGTGTTGCAACATCATGGGCCAGATTGCTTTGCGGTCCGATTCTGGAATCGGACGATTGTGAACTTCGGAAATCGGCACCCATTCCAGTTGTCCTTCCGGAATTTCCCGGTCGGTCAGGTTGATGTTGCGGGTGATTTCAAAGCAGAACATCAGCCAGTGTGTGGCACCTTCATAAGCCTTTTCTGCCACGAGGCCGCAGAGTCGAATATCACTGTATTGCACCGTTAGGCCAATTTCCTCATGCACTTCACGCAGCGCGCACTGATAAGGTGATTCTCCAATTCCCCGTTCCAGCTTCCCGCCAATCGGGGAGTACAGCCCCTGATTGGGTGCCTTTTTACGATGCAGAAGCAACGTATTGCCCCGCCCGTCAAAAATGTAGACAAGGGTCGCAATTTTATATGGTAGTTCAGTCACAGTGGTATCATCCTGAATATCATCTCATTGAATTTAATAGCGCGAGGCGAAATCTCCGGATCAGCCGCACTCGATTGGCGAAGGGCCATCAGCGGTTGCTTGAAGATCGGGCACCTCCGCCGCCGCCGAGCAATTGACTTTAAATATGGACACATGGTTAAGCGGATCATGCGATTTACTCATATCGGTCCCTGTAAGTTATCAACATTGCGCCGCCACAGTTCGGCGACTCATCATTCATATCCTGCGGGAAAAGCCCGCACCGTGCAAGATGTACGTGCCACAGGCCCACCGCAGCAGCCTGATAACGGGAACGCATCGACCCCCGGTGACTGGTCAGCTTCGACAGGTAATGAATCGGTGATTGACGGCCGATTAATATTTGATAATATATTTAGTATATAGTGGATTGCCGGCGCGGCAATCTGGAGTTCAATTATCGCCCGCTTGGATCTTCTGTATGCGCAGAGTTGGTATATGCATCAATCCTCACAGCGCCCGCGGAATGGGATTATTGCGCGGAGTGGGACGGTTCGTTCGCTCAAAAGGCGACTGGTTGGTCAACTCAATCTACCATGATAAAGCCACATCCCTGGCTGCGGAATTGAAGAATCGCCCGTGCGATGGAATTCTGGCTTCCATTGAATCGAATGATGATTTTGAATTACTGAAACGCGAGCCGATACCCGTAGTGGATGTCTGGGGCCGCTTTGGTTGTGAAAAAATAGCGAGTGTAACGGTTGATCATTACAAAATTGGATTACTGAGTTATGCGCATTTAATAAGTTGCGGTGTGCCGAATCTTGCTTTCTATGGTTTCGCAAGCGACCGTGCGGGCCAAGTGCACTTGGACGCGATCATGCGGTGCGCCCAGGCGGACCAGCGGGATATTACTGTTGGCCTGATCGATTCAGAGCTTCCGGGTGGCCTTGCCGGAAAATCATCCGAAGATTCCCTTCAAGGCGAAACGGATCTTGACCGTTGGTTAGCAAGCCTTCCGAAGCCCGTGGGAGTTATTGCCGGAGATGACACGCTCGGAAAGCGAGTCTTGGATGCGTGTTTTCGGTGCGGCATGCGCGTTCCCGATACCGTGGCCGTGATTGGAACTGGAAGTGATGAGACGTTCAGAGAGTTTTGCATGCCCGCGCTAAGCAGCGTACCAGTGCCCAATGAACGCATCGGGTATCAGGCTGCGGAATTGCTTTCAATATTAATGGATGGGAAGAAGACAGGCCGGCATGAAATACTTGTCAGCCCAATTGCAGTCGCAGCGCGTTGCAGCACCGAGGGGCCTGCAACGCGGGATATCACTGTTACACTGGCGATAAAATTCATTCAAGAAAACGCCTGCAAGGGAATTAACACCGAGGATGTGCTGGATCATCTGGCCCAGAAATCCTTTCTCATTTCGCGCAGTACACTGGAAAGGAGATTTCGGGAAACGCTTCGACATTCGCCAAAGGATGAAATTTTGCGCGTGCGCATTGCCCGCGCAGGCGAACTGCTGATGAGCACCACCTACCCGTTGTCCAAAATCGCCGAACTCGTTGGCATTCAAAGACCGGAGCATTTCTCCGCCACTTTCAAACGCCTCACCGGCCAACTGCCGGGCGAACTGCGGCGAAATGCTAAAAACTCGGCCTGAATTGTAATTCTCTCCAATCGGATTCGATCGGAGTGAAAATGTCGGCACCAATCCACAGCATTTGACAATATTTCCAATATTTCCCACGTCGGCTCCGGCGCGCGGCTCTGCCATGCAATTAAAGCCAGCCTGCCGAGTTTTTGCCGCGATTACGGCCCCGGTCACAGCCCATTACGCGCGGAGCCGTCGCACACTTCTCGCTTTTCGAATCAGAAGCAGGCCGCCAATTGCCCCTGATAATAACCCCAATGCTCCCGGCTCCGGTACGGGTTGCGCCGCCAGTTGATAGCTGATCGGGCCGATAAATGAATGATCTCCGGAACTGGGTGCGTTATAAAATGCCACAGTAAAGGGACTGCTGCTGGGGAATATCGTTCCGGTAAATCCGCCGGCACTGGAATCCGTCTGTGTGGAATCGAGTGGAATGCTTATTTCCTGCTCCGTCGTAGCGGTTGTGGGGGCATATGGGACGGCATTAAGTGCGGTGATAACAGTGCCACCGCTGTTGAAGGTTCCGGCGCTTTGCGTAAACGGAAAATTGCCTTCAAACCCGGTATTGGAATAGATCAGGCTTGAACCAAATACGTTGTAGCCCGATGTCGCAGAGTTATTCGTGCTGTTGATGGCCATATAGATCTGGTTATTGCCGGTGCCATCATCGACCGTGATTGGTGAGGAGAAGGTCAATAAAACATAGAGATTGGTCAAATCGTTGGCCATTTGCACCTGTGTGATGTTCACCGGTGCCTTGGCATCAACGGAATTAGTTGCCACGATTGGCACTCCACTCCACGATTGAAATGTGCCCTGCATGGGGATTGTCTTATAGAATCCTGCTGATGCAGCACC
>JAKAZF010000451.1 GCA_021826605.1 Planctomycetota bacterium
CTCCATCAAGCAGGATTTGACTGATATTCCGACCAAACGCTTCGTGGCCAAAATTCCCTGGTTGGGCACCCTGGACAGCACGGGGTTAAGATCGGCCGTGCGAAAACTGTACAACATTAAGCAGCCGGCGGGATTGATGGTGGGGCAGGTGATTCCGGGAATGCCGGCCGCCAAAGGTGGCTTGAAGTCGCGCGATATTATTCTGACCGTCGATGGAAAGCCATTTGCCCATACGCCGGTGGCGACTTTGATGGTGGAGCGTTTTGAGCACCGAATGCAGCAATTAAAACCCGGGCAGATTATTAAACTCGGCATTCTACGCAATGGGAAGTCCAAGACTATTTCCATCACCATAGGACAGGCTCCCACACCACCCAGCCGCCTGCCACGATATTATGATCGCAAAATCGGCCTGGTGGTGCACAATCTGGCATTTATTGACGCTTATTCCCGTAAACTCCCCTTGACGCAAAAAGGGGTGTATGTGGTTCTGGTGCATAATGGCAAGCCGGCGTCGCTGGGAACCACACCGGTGCAGCCCGGTTACATTATCACGCGCGTGGATGATCACCGTGTTGATGATATTACTGCGTTCAAAAAACTGGTAACCCAAGCCCAGACCACCGCGGGCAAGCCGGAAATTATTTTTGAAGTTATCAAGGTCAACGGTCGCACGGCTGCGTGCCACGTGAGTTTGAATTGACGGCTCTAGGGTGCCTTGGATACACCGCTGCCCTGCAGGAGGTTTTTCAACATGGGCCATCGCTTCTTTCGGCAAGCTCCCGTCACACCCCGTGTCGTTTAAGGAACGGTTCATGCCGCAGAAAGCTCCAGTTCTACAATTCCCTGCCCGTCAGCGCATGGGGCGGTTTATGCAGCAGGTGCGCCGACGTTTGCGACTGGAGCACTGGTTTCCCCATTTGCCGGTCGCCGCCGCAGCCGCCATTCTTGGCCTGTTGAATCTGTTGGACGGCATTTCGCGGTTATCCAAAGCGTTTCCCTTACTCAAGCAGCTTAAACCTGTATTACATATCGGTCAGATCGCCAGAGTTCCGGGACTAAGCGGATTGCCGGAAGCCCTGGCCGGTGCCGTCCTTCTGACGATGTCGTTTGGATTGGCATTTCGCTCCCGGCTGGCTTGGGTCATGGCACTACTTATTTCCGCAGCGACGCTGGCGCTGGTGCTCCATCAGGCCAGTTTCCGGTGGGGGGCGTTAACCCTGCTCAATGGGGTGGTGCTGGTGGCGCTGCTTCTGTTTTATCGGCAGTTTTCAAAATCCAGTCTGGCCACTGGAACCATGTTCAGCCTCATGAGCGTGATATTGCTTCTGGGCTACAGTGTGTTCGGGTCGTTTGTGCTGGGACAGGGCTTTACACCGCCCATCAAAAATTTAACCGGTGCGCTCTATTTTTCAGTGGTCACTCTTTCGACCGTCGGCTATGGGGATATTGTTCCCAAAAGCAGCGACGCGCGGTTTTTTGTCATTTCTCTTATTATTTTAGGCATCACGGTTTTTGCCACGTCCATCTCGGCCGTGATCGTGCCGTTGGTCAATGGACGAATGCAGCGGTTGCTCTCTGGAGAAAAACGCCGTATGAAACAAGATCATTATATTGTCATTGGGGACAATTCATTGTCACATAACACGTACCGGGAACTGAAAACCCGGCATCTGGCCGTGGTTGTAATTGTGCCTAAAGAGCCGGATACGCTCTGGATGGATGCCGCGGACATGCTGGTCGGGGACGCATCGGACATTGAAGTACTACGGAAAGCAGGGGGAGAAAAGGCCCTGGCTATTCTGGCTTTACGGGCGGATGACAGTGAAAACGCTTTTATTGTCATGGCGGCCAAAGAACTGTCGGGCAGCGCGCGGACGGTGGCGGCGGTTAAAAACAGTAAAAATCTGCAGCGCATTGAACGGGTTGGACCGGATCTGATTATTGCTCCGGATATTCTGGGCGGTGAATTGCTGGCCATGGCCATCAGCGGAGAACAGTTAAGCGGCGATCATATTTTGAAGAACCTCTTTATTTCCAGGGCCGCTGCGGTGCCGGCAAAAGAAAAGAAATAAGGCGAACTTTTAGCCGTTACGGTAACGTCCGGCTTTTGCCTGAGAAAAGAAAGGACAGTGTGTCAAGATGCCTCGAACAGCGCGGGCCGCCATGGGCGGCGTTATTTATCATGTTTGTAACCGCGGGAGAAACGGTAAGACGCTGTTTCGCTCATCGGATGATTTTCAGGCGTTTGTGGAATTACTTATTGAAGGTACAGCCCAGGCGTCGGTTGAAGTTTTTGGCTTTTGCCTCATGCCGAATTACTGGCACATGATTTTGCGGCCGCGTGGAAAGAGGGATTTATCCAAATATATGTCCTGGGTGGCCAATACCCATGTCAAGCGGCACCGGGCACGCTACCCGCGTTCGCTGGGGAAAGTGTATCAGGGGCGGTATGAAAGCCTGCCGGTGCAAAAAGGGGAAGATTTTGTCCAGCTGGTTGGATATATCGAAGCGATCCCGCTGCGTGCACGGTTCGTGCAGCGTGCTGAGGATTGGGCCTTTTCCAGTCTCGGTTGCGAGAAAAAGCCCGCCCGGCAACTGCTTAGTGCGTGGCCGGTTGACCGACCGGAGCGGTGGAAAAAATGCGTCAATAAGCCGCTGGATAATTCTGTGCGCGGCCGCCTGGAAGTGAGCCTGAAGCGTGCCCGGCCTTTAGGCGACGATCAGTGGAGTGCTAAGATCGCCAAGAAAACAAACACGGAACATAAGCTCCGGCCGATCGGGCGTCCTGTGAAAAAACGTGCTGGATAATTGAATGCCGGAACAAGTGACAAAGAAAAAAGTGGTTAAACGCTGGTGGAGTTGGGAAGACGCGTTGCTGATTGTTCTGCTGGCGGGAGCCTTATACCTGCCGGGACTGGCCCGCATTCCTCTCTTTGACCGCGATGAGCCGCGGTTTGCCACCGCGGCGCGGGAAATGCTGCGCTCCGGGAATTTGATCGTGCCGCGCTTTATTGGTGTGTTGCGTCCGGAAAAGCCGCCGATGATTTACTGGCTTATGGATGTCAGCTATAAACTTTTCGGCGTCAGCGGGATGGCGGCGCGACTGCCGAGCGTGCTGTTTGGCACGTTGACCCTGCTGGTAGTGTATTGGATGGCAGGCCGGCGTTTTGGCCGGGCGACGGGTTTGCTTTCGGCGCTGATGTTATCGGTGGCCTCACTTTATTTCGTGGAAACCCGCATGGCTACCGCGGATTCCGTGTTGATTTTTTTCACCACCTTGTGCATGGCCTGCGTCTGGGAGGCGTGGGATTCGCAGATCTCCGATGATGGCGTGCCGAAATTGCGTCCCCGCGTGGATCATCTTACGGATTGGGCCGGCGGCGAGATCCTTAATGAATCGTATGTGGCATCGCGGGGGCATGTGTCCATTGGGGTTGTGCTGATTTTCTGGGCATCGATGGCAGCAGGTATTATGACCAAGG
>JAKAZF010000452.1 GCA_021826605.1 Planctomycetota bacterium
AAATCGTGATAAACTTGCGGCTTTTGCCCCGTGCTTGCAATCTTCGTTTTCCGGCTGGCGGGATGTGGCCACGGGCCGCATGATGAAATTGCTGCCCATGCTGCGACCGTGGAATTCGCTGGATCGCGAGTTGCAACGGTATTTCGCTGATCCACGCATTCGCCTGGCCTTTAGTTTTCAGGCCAAATACCTGGGCATGTCCCCCTTTCGCTGTCCGGGATTATTTTCCATTTTATCGTTCCTGGAGTATGAACACGGTGTGTTTCACCCCATGGGGGGTTGTTCACGCGTCAGCGAACGCATGACGGAACTTTTGCAATCCTCCGGCGTGCGCATTGGTCTGGGCGAACCCGTGGAAGAATTGATATTCAACGGAACTGCGGTAAAGGCCGTCCGCACAAATCAAGCCACGTATCCGGCCGATGCGGTGGTTATTAATGCGGATTTTGCCTATAGCGTTCCCCGGCTTATACCAGACGCCCTGCGCCGCCGCTGGACCAATAAGCGTATTGAAAAAGCCCGCTATTCGTGTTCCACATTTATGATGTATCTGGGCATAGAGGGCCATTACCCCAAGTTGCTGCATCATAATATTTATCTTGCCGAGGATTACCGCAAGAATCTGCTGGATATTGAAAGAGATCATCGGCTGTCGGAAGATCCATCCTTTTATATTCAGAACGCGTGTGTAACCGATCCCGCTTTGGCACCGGCGGGTTGCAGCACCTTGTATGTATTGGCACCGGTGTCGCATCAACATAGTCATATTGACTGGAAATCCGCCAAGGCTCCCTTCCGGCGGCGAATGTTGCAACAATTGGAACGTTGCGGCCTGACGGATATTGAATCCCGCATTCGCTTTGAACGCGTGGTAACCCCGGAAGATTGGCAGAATCGTATGGCCATATTCCGGGGGGCGACGTTTAATCTGGCACACGACTTCCGGCAGATGCTGCACTTTCGCCCGCATAACCGCTTTGAAGAAACCGGCGGAATTTATCTGGTTGGGGGCGGCACCCATCCCGGAAGCGGCCTACCGGTCATATACGAATCGGCGCGCATCAGTTCGCGTCTGCTGCTGGAAGATTTAGGGTATAAATCGCAATGGGAGCAACTGGCTTCGGCAATGACCATGAAACAGTGTAGAATGGATTTTACGAAAAGCACGCAATTGGATGCTGATTCGGCGACAGTGTGAGGGGCTTGGTGATATATGGAACCTGTTGACCAACCATTTTCCGCCCGTCGTAACGCCACGCAGCCGCTGGAATTAAGTGTGGCTCAGGCACGTGCTTCACAGATTCAGTGGAGCCGGCAGAGCCTTGAACATCGCCTGTATGCCATCGCAAAATTCCGCCAGAGTCTCGCAGCGTCTCCCGCGCGCTTTATCCAGGCGCTATCCCATTTGCCCGATCGCACGGAGGTGCAAAGTCTGGCTGCGGAAATTATTCCATTGGCCAATGCCGCACGGTTTTTACAGCGCCGTGCGGAAGGAATTCTGCGCCCGCGCGTCCGCTCGCCCCTGCTTTCCGGCATTCGCATTACGGTGGATCACCGTCCGCACGGCCTGGTGCTGATTGTCGGTCCATCCAACTACCCATTATTTCTTCCCGGGGTGCAGGTGCTGCAAGCGCTGGTGGCAGGTAACGCTGTATTATTAAAACCTGGAACCCAGGGGACTGGCGCGGCCATGGCCCTGTTGAGCCTGTTACGGACCAGCGGCATTGATCCAACGTTGATTCATCTGCTGCCGGAAGACACCGAAGTGGTACATGACGCCATTAAGCTGGGCGTGGATCATGTGATTCTGACTGGCTCGATTCCGGCGGGAAGAGCGATCGTTGAATCGATGACCCATAAGCCGCCGCATCCTGCAATTATGGAACTTTCCGGCTCGGACGCGGTGTTCATATTATCCAGCGCTGATTTGTATCGGGCGGTTGCGTTGCTGCAATTCGGCCTGGAATTTAATGGCAGCGCCACGTGCATTGCTCCACGGCGGGTCCTTATTGTACGGTCCATGCTGGAAAAATTTGAGCACCTGCTGCTAAGCCGCTTCGCGGATTACCCGCTGTCACCGCTGCGCGAAGCAGCAGCGGAAAAAGTGGTGCCGCTGGTGCGCGATGCGTTGGCGCGTGGCGCACGACTGGTCGTGGGAAAAATATCGGGTGACAAGCCGCTGGGGCCGTTGATTATCATGCATACCACTTCGGATATGCCCATTATGTCAACGGATATGATGGCACCGGTTCTCTGCGTGCAAGTGGTCACGGATACGCTTGAAGCCCTCAATGCCTACAACGCCTGTCCCTTACGCTTAAGCGCTGCGGTTTTTGGGGATTCTGTGCCCGCCCGCACTCTGGCGCGCCGAATTGATGCTGGATGTATTGTCATTAACGATCTTATCGCCCCCACCGCCCATCCGGAGGTTCCCTTCACAGCCCGTGGCGAAAGCGGCTACGGCACCACGCGCGGGGCCGAGGGGTTATTAGCCATGACCTGGCCCAATGTGGTTGTGGAACGCACGGGCCACACACTTGCGCATCTGCGCAAGCCGGAGCGACATGATCACCAGATACTGCTGCTGGTATTGCGCCTGCTGCATGGTGCCGATCTGGCGGTTCGAGTGCGCGCTTTAGCGGCCCTGACGCGCATATTCATGGGGTTTGCCGGACCCCTGAAAGAAAAAGAAGACGGTTCAATTAGATCCCGAGATAAACAATATGACTCACTTTAAGGCCCTTCGAATATCGGCGCGGCTGATTCGGGTACCCCGCAGGTTGGTTTATTGAGGCTCGTACACAGATCATGTTGATGACAAAGACGACCAGGCATCCCATTGGAATTATCGGCGGCGGATTAGGCGGATTGGCGGCGGCTTGTACGCTGGCGGGCCGGGGGCAGCGCGTCATACTGTTTGAAACTAATCCGTGGCTTGGCGGTAAAGCAGCGGTACATACCGACGCGGGATTTCGCTTCGATATGGGGCCGACCATTCTCCTGATGCCGTTTGTTCTCCGCCGCATATTTTCCGAAGCCGGCGTAAAACTTGAAGACGCGTTGGACCTGGTTCGCCTGGATCCGCAGTGGCGCTGCTTTTTTGATGACGGCGGGGTTCTGGACCTGGTGGATCATCCGCAACGTATGGCCGCCAATCTCGCCGCTTTTGCCCCTGGAAAAGCGGTGGATCAGGAATATGCTGAAATGTTGCGGCAATCAAAACTCATGCGTACCGCATCGGATAAATATTTTTTCTGGAAATCCATCGGTTCCATCCGCGACACCTTTGATTTCAAGGGAAGCCTGCAGATTTCCGTCCTGCGGGATTTGATGAATATGAAACTTGGCCGCACGCTCCATGCCACCGTGCGCTCTGTGATCCATGAGCCGCGCATCGCTCAGATGGTGGATCACTTCACGCAATATGTAGGATCAGCTCCGGCGCTTTCACCGGCGGTACTCATGGGCATTGCGGATATGCAA
>JAKAZF010000453.1 GCA_021826605.1 Planctomycetota bacterium
CCTTCCGTATCACGATTCCACTTTCGCATCCGCATGATGGAGATTCGGATAAAACGTTCGGTCCCGGAGTCTGAGGGGTAAACGTGGCCCGCCGGAAAAGTGCTGGCATAACCCCGAACCTGCTGACCAGACAATCTAAAACAATGGAAATATATGAACGACAAATCACCACGCATCAAAGGCAATACCTCCAAATCTGCTGCCCCCGCAACCGATAAATCCTGGCAGGCACGCATTGGCTCGGCCCGGGACCAAATGGCGGAAAATTTTGTTGAATCCCTGTCGTTCGACCATCGGCTCGCATCGTATGACGTGCACGGTTCGCTGGTGCATGCCAGAATGCTGGCTAAGGTCGGTCTGCTTACCCCAACCGAGTTGCGCCAGATTGAGCGCGGCCTGAAGGAAATTCTGGCGGACATTCATGCCGGCACGTTTACATGGGATATCAGCCAGGAAGATATTCACATGGCCGTTGAGGCGGCGTTGGTGAAGCGTATCGGCGACCCGGGCCGCAAGCTCCATACGGGCCGGTCGCGCAACGATCAGGTTGCCCTTGATTTTCGCCTCTGGTGCCTTGATGCCTGCGATATGCTTGAGGCCGCCGTGCATCATTTGCAGGATTCATTACTCATTCTTGCGCAAAGCACGGCCACAGTGGCGGCACCATCCTATACGCATCTTCAGCGCGCGCAGCCGATCGTGTTCGCTCATGAGGTTCTTGCTTTCATTGAAATGCTTGATCGGGATAAGGCCCGCCTGCTTGATTCCCGCCATCGGATGGATTGGTCGCCGCTGGGTTCCGGCGCTATTGCAGGTTCCACGCTGCCCATTGACCGGTCTTATTGTGCCGCCGAGTTGGGCTTCAACGGCGTGACCCGCAACAGCCTCGATTCGGTTAGCGATCGCGATTTTGCCATCGAACTGGTTTTCGCCATGTCCATGATTGCCATGCACCTTTCGCGTCTCGCTGAGCAGTGGATCATCTACAGTTCCACCGAGTTTCAATTCATTCGCCTCGCGAATCAGCACACCACCGGCAGTTCAATGATGCCCCAAAAACGCAATCCCGATATGCTGGAGCTAATCCGCGGTAAAGCCGGTGGGGTATATGGACAGTTGGTGGCACTGCTGACTATGTTCAAAGGGCTGCCGCTGGCCTACAACCGTGACATGCAGGAAGACAAGCGCCTGGTGTTTGCCGCCTATGACGCCGTGCTGCCCTGCATTGAGATGGCCGCCGCCATGGCCGAACATGTCACGGTGAATGCCTCCGCGATGGGCGGCAGCATTGATGAGGGGTTCCCCGATGCCACCGTATTGGCGGAATATCTCGTTAAAAAGGGAATCGCATTCCGCACGGCGCATCAAATTGTCGGCCGGCTTGTCGCCCGGTGTGAAAACCTTGGCTTAACGACACTTTCAAAATTGCCACTCAACGAGATGCAGCGCGAGTGCCCGGTCATCGACCGGGAAGTCTATCAGTCGCTCGGGTCGCTCAATGTGTTGCGGGCGTATCAATCGGATGGTTCCGGCGGCATCGAATCGGTAAAAAAGCAAATTGCGTGGTGGCGAAAGACGCTCAAGAAAAAAAAAGCCCGTCAAACTGCACCCCGGATATAGCATTTCGTCATTGGCCATCCACATGGATAGCTCGCAGCACCGATTCGCCCGGCCACTCAGCGAAGACCGATGGCAGACTCCCAATTGTGAAAGGCAAAACGACTGATATCTTCACCGGCAATGCCCGCCTGCGACAATGCCTCGGCGAGATGTGGCAGGTCGGCGTGCGATTCCAAATTTACCGGCAGGGCAGTGGCGTCAAACCCGCCGTCCATATCCGACCCCAAGCCGATGAAATTCATTGATCCGCCAATATCCGCCATATGTTCAATATGCCTGGCGACATCGTCCAGTGTAGCCCGACCCGATGCCAAAAACTTGGAATATAAGTTGATCCCAATCGTCGCACGCCGATGAAACAGACGGCGGATTTGTTCATCGGTCAGATTCCGCGGGCTTTGAAGTGGTGGAGGTAATAATTCTCGGCAATTGGAATGAGAGGCAATAATCGCACCGGGGTACGTATCTATTGCATCAAAAAATGCCCGCTCTGAAAGATGGGATACATCCAGGATCATTCCCAGCTCATCCGCACGCTGCAGCAGTCTCTTCCCATCGCCGGTCAGCCCCCCTTCGGCATTATTGCCGGCCGCCCAGCGATTGGCACCAATCCAGGTCAAGCTGATCACCCGCACCCCACGACCGTAAAAGAATTCAATATCATCGATTTCTCTAATCGGGTCGCACCCCTCCATCAGCAGATATGCGGTAGGGGAGTTGTTTCCAGATTGAGGCGCTCTTTGAAGCAGGCCGGCGGCATACCATTGGTCATAGATATCAAGTTGCCTTTTCGCTAACTGGTAGGCGTCCTCATGCCCCTGATAACACCATGGGCCGTTGACGGCCTCTGGCCGACGGTCCCAAGGCTGCACAAAAATGGTTGCCAGCACTGTGCGCACCTTGGCATCGGCCAAACTCCTTACGGTGACCGATGCACCCGGTTCTTGCTGCTGCACATTTGACAGCGCCAGGTGCATAGGTCGCCCTTGCAATTGCAGATACGCCAAATCGAGATGGGCATCAAACCAAATTTCGGTTGGCACAAAAATCCTGCTTTCAGGGTAGTACGCACCACGCCTATGGGTAGTCTATTCCTCGGGATCGATCTCAATGACGCGATACTTTCCGATGACCGGCAACTCTTGACACTGGCCGCCAACCACATGCAGGACACCCACAATTGCAAACGCCAAAAACAAGAATGAAATGACGCCATTGACGAAACCGACCAGCGCCAAAATCGGATGGGATGCAAACATCAATGGCAGGGCGGTGTAAAGCGAACTCATAAGTCCCCACCGCAGTGCCTCAAGAATAAAAAGCAAAAATCCTTGGTTGGTATGGTAGCGTACAAAACGGCTCTGCTGGCCAAACACCAAGGGGATAATGACCAGGATGGGAATGTAGCTCAGGATGGCCATGGCCCGATGGTTTCCAATATCCGCCTCAGACTTTTCCTCTTGCTCGACCGCCGGTTTTGCCGACGAAACCGGGGGTGGTTCCGCGGGGGCCGGCGTACTGGCCTGAGGCTTGCGAGGTTCATGTGGTTTGAGTTCGTAATCATCGCCCATGCTTTTTCTCCTAATTTGTGCTGCCGTTTGCAGCCTTTACGTCGTATAATAATGGGTGACGGCGAAGATGCGAATAATGTCTTCGTTCACTGGTAAAGCGTCGACTATGCGGAATAGTGTTTTCATGGCATCTGGAAGTAATGTAGCAACTCACCTTTCATCCGGCGGTACCCTCGTGGGTCTGGCGATTGGCTGCGGCTTGTTGATTGCGGTGGTGATAGTGAGTTTTATCCTCATACTCTGGGTTCGCCGCCGGTCGCTCAACGCCCCCAACGATACCAA
>JAKAZF010000454.1 GCA_021826605.1 Planctomycetota bacterium
CGAAAATGGCACGAGCGACGCGACGGCGACGATCAGCGGATTTAATGTCGGCAGCACGCATTCACTTTCCTACGACGTTAATACGACAACCGGGGATATTTCCAACCTTGTGATTGATGGAAGCGCGGTAACGTTAACGGGCACGACCACAGGGATATTCACCGGAAGCAATATCACCGAGTTCGGCATTACCAACAACGCCGGTGGATACGGCAATTCGTTCGACTACGTTACCAACGCGCAGTTGTCTGCACCGGTTCCAGAACCAGCAAGTATTGCCCTTGTCGCCACCGGCGCTGCAGGCATGCTGCTGCTACGGCGGCGGAAATATTGCGCACGTTAAATTAGGCCGCGATTCCCACCACGTGGCCTTTTTGATTCTTCCCTCGAGGGCCATCATTGCAATTACGCGTGATGGCCTTTTTTTTACCAGTTCCTTACAATAGGAATCCAAAGTATGCAATTAAAGAATTTACTTATCACCACTCTTGCCGCCATGTGTTTCTGGCCGCTGTTTTCCGCGGCCAATGTTCATGCCGCTGCGGTTTATCAATGGTCGGTGCGGGTACCGGGCTATACGAAAAAGCGGGCTTATTTGTGGATTTCACCGAAGAGCCGGCGCATACGCGGGCTGCTCGTGGGCCTGCAAAATATGCTTGAGGAGCCGGCATTTGCGGATCCGATTATCCGCCGGGCATGTGCGAAGTCCGGCCTGGGCATCGTCTGGATTGCGCCGGGATCCACGAGTGTGCATGATTCGGGCCTGAGTCTGGGCAATCAGTTCGGTCCGCCGGCCAAGGCCGGTGCGGCTCTGCAGGGGGCGCTGGACCGGCTGGCAAAGGTTTCCGGCTATTCCGAAATCAAATATGCGCCGCTGCTGATTTTCGGACACTCGGCGGCGGCATCTTTTGTCTACGGAATCGCACAGTGGAATCCACAGAGAATCATTGCCCTGATCCCTGATAAATGTGGATACCCTTCACCCGGCCAGAGCGGGCTGCAGCCGGGCATACCGGTATTTCATCTCGAGGCGCAGTGGAGCGAATGGGGCGCGGGCTGGGGATTGCTGGTTCCATGGGACATCAGCGATTTTATTGCCGCACGAAAAAAGTGGCCCCGGAGCATTACCGGTGAATTTCTGGATGCGGGCACCGGCCATTTTGACTGGTGTGAGAAATCCGCCCCCCTCGTGGCAATGTTTATCCGCGACGCGGTAAAGTACCGCATCCCGGCCAATGAACCGCGGAACCGGCCCGTCAAACTGCTGGCAATTAATAAAAGCAGGGGCTGGGTGATTGACATAACAAAATACGGCACAAAATATTCCAGGGCCATGCCTTACCGTGATTTTCATGGCAATCCGGCACATGAATCGTGGTTTTTCAACCGTAAGCTGGCGCAGGCCGTTAACGCATACATGGTGCACAGCTTCGCCAAAAAGCCGCAGCTCATTGATTTTGTGGTCCATGGAAAGCCGGCCCCATTAAAACAGAACGGATTTGCCAGTATGACCGCACATTTCAACCCGGATGGCGTGACATTCAATGTTGCGGCGCGGTATCTCAACCAATCGCCAACACCGCATCTTTACAATGGGCAGAACCTCGGTCACAGCACCGCGCCGATTCAATTCTGGACCATTGGCAGCGGGGCGCTTAAGCAGGTCGGTCCGCATACGTTTCGAGTTTGGATGCGCCGCGGTGGCGTGCGGCGGCAGGGGCCGCCATGGGAGCCGTGGGTGATCGCCTACAGCCCTGGCAATGCGCAGTATCAATCGACCGATCGGCCGGCTCACTTCTGGTTGGCGGATCGAAATACTGCGGGTAAGCCGCAGAGTATTGATTTTCCGGCACTGAAGAATGTGGCCGTGGGAACGCGATCCATTCTCCTGCATGCCACATCAAGCCTAGGGTTGCCGGTGCAGTTTTTTGTCATCAGCGGACCGGTGCAGTTGTCTGCGGATAATCGGACCTTGAACTTTCTGCCCATTGCACCGAGAACACGATTCCCCATGAAGGTTATCATCGGGGCATACCAATGGGGCCGGGCGATACATCCGCGTATCAAGTCCGCCGGACCGGTTATTCGCGAGTTTGATATTGTAAAATCCGCGCGGTAACTGAACAAAGCCATAACCCCGCGACATGGCAAAGCGAGGATAAAAGCTTGGCAAAAAGGGGGCAAAATGTGTGATGATTCCGGTGTCCCGGCGTAACCGGCGTGGCCCCTGCATTATGCACTTGATTAAGCGGCGATTGATGACCGCTGAAAGGATTGCAATGGACGAAAAACAGAATAATGTTGTCCGCCTGGTCAGGCAAGCGCTGGTTATAGCAGCGCTGGTTTTGACCACGACATCGGGTTGTGCTGCGGCATCCGGGGTGATCCGACCCGGTGCCACCTGGCGCGATAACAGGGGACGCATTATCAATGCCCATGGCGGATGTATTCTCAAACAGGGCGGCAGTTTTTATTGGTTCGGTGAGGATCATCCCCGGCGGGTTGACCCTGATAAACGCTGTGTCAATTGTTACAGCTCGCATGATCTGGTGCATTGGACGTTCCGCAATAAAGTGGTTCAACTCGCCAAACCCGATGGCTTTGACAAAACATGGATCATTGAACGGCCCAAAGTGTTCTACAACCGGCTCACCCGGAGCTATGTCATGTATACGCACATTGACGCACACCGCTACAGTCTTGCTGAAGTGGCTGTGTTTGTATGCAAAACCATCGACGGCAATTACCGGTTCGTCAAACGGTTCAGGCCATTGGGACACCAGAGCCGCGATATCGGCAGCTTTACAGACCGCAACGGCAAGGCTTATCTGCTGTTTGAAGACCGCCCGTCCGGGTTCCGCATTGTGGAGTTATCGCGCAATTATTTGAGCGTCAAAAAACAGGTGTGCCTGATTCACCAGCACCTCGAAGGGCTGGGGCTGGTGCATTATCATGGATTGTATTACGTCCTCGGATCGCATTTAACAAGCTGGTGGCCCAATCCGGATGTGTATGCCACAGCGAAATCTCTGGCCGGCCCATGGTCAAAATTCCATAATATCGCACCGCCGAAAACCAAAACGTATCACTCTCAATCCGGATTTCTGCTGAGCATTACCGGTTCCCGCGCCACATCCGTTATTTATATGGGAGATCGCTGGAATCCGGCACACTTATGGAATTCCCGATATATCTGGATGCCGCTGAAAATCGGCAACGGGCACCTGCGTTTACCCCGGCCGGCTCCGTGGACCATCGATGTAAAAACCGGCATAACGCATATTCTGGGGCGGTAATCCGGAGGCAGCCTGAATTCCGTCCACCATTCCATGGTGCGGATATCGGAACCGCCCCCCTGCGGCTGACAATGGCGTGGCGCAGGGCCGGGGACCTGATGAAAATATGCGTCGCGCCGTGCGATGAAAGTTCCGTAAATGGTAATGAAGAAGTTCAAGTCTTAAGCCATCCTG
>JAKAZF010000455.1 GCA_021826605.1 Planctomycetota bacterium
TCCGTCTGGGGTTGCCACAAAGGCCCGGACGATCCACCCCGTAAGACTATTAACCGGATTTCCGCGCGGCATGGCGCAAACTCCCACCGGAGCCAGACAACTTCCGGCCAGTGCCGCAACCACGCGACGTTCAAAAGCCAGAGCCGCCGCCGTGGCGACATGATTAATCGATCCCGCGGCTTGACGCATTGTCAAATCCTCACTGCGGGCCTGCAGCGCCAGAATCCCCTGGCCGGCTGCCGGGATAAACTCATCGAGCGGCAGGCAAATCGCATGTTCGGGAAGCAAATCAGTCCGATCCAGGCCCGCCTTGGCCAGAAACGTACCGGCAATGGTGCCTTCGTGCACTTTGCGCAAGCGGGTATCGATGTTGCCGCGCAGCGGTTGGACAATCAGATCGGGGCGGGCGGCGAGAAGTTGAGCCTGCCGCCGCAGCGAGGCGGTACCAACCGTAGCGTTGTTGGGAAGTTCACTGATGGATTTATTCTCAAATCCGATCCATACATCCCGCGGATCCGCCCGCAGGGGTGTCCCGGCAATGACGGTTCCGGTCGCCAGTTCGGTCGGCAGGTCTTTGGCGGAGTGAACAGCCAGATCGATGCGATTTTCCAGCAAAGCGGTTTCAATTTCTTTGATAAACAGCCCCTTGCCGCCTGATTCCGCCAGGGGACGCTGTTGCTGTTTATCACCGGAAGTCGTTATGAAAACAAGCTCAATTTCCACCGCTTGTCTGCTGAAGATTCTGGTTGCGAGCATTTGCTTAACCATACTAGCCTGTGTGCGTGCCAGGAGGCTGGACCGGGTACCGATTCGGATTGTCTGATTGCGCGTTGCCATGATCTTGATGCTAACGGCTCCGGGACCCTTACGCCAGTGACAGCCGTTTGGCGGATCGAACACCGCGCCCGCTTTATGGACGAAACGGGGTCATCTGCGGTACACTGTCGAAAAGAGCCGGCCCGAATGGCTGAATATTGCCGGCCGGATTCGGAATGAATAATGTTATTAACTTTACTGCGAGCCAAGATTCATGGCGCAATAATTACCCAGGCCAATCGCAATTACGTTGGAAGTATCACCATTGACCGTGATTTGCTCAGGCTCAGCGGATTATTGCCAAATGAACGTGTACTGGTGGCCGATATTCATAATGGTGTACGGTTTGAAACCTATATTCTTGCCGGAGAAAAAGGTACTGGTGTGATTGGCATTAATGGCGCTGCCGCGCACCTGGTCAAACCGGGAGAAAAGATCATCATCATGGCGTTTGCCGAGATGACACCGGAAGAAGCCGCCGGACATGAAGCTCGTGTGCTGGTATTGGATGCGTCCAATAAACCGGTTAAAAATATGACCATCGCGAGCCGATTGGACGTATAACGCCAGGAGAATGGGCGGCGCAGGCCGATCTTACACGGCAGGTGACTTTAGCCTGAACTTGATATGGAGTACCTGAATGCTCAACCGCATGAGAAGCTACCTGAATAAAGCTGAAGCCCTGCGCACGCTCTGGGTGTTGCTGTTGGCCTTATGGCTTATTCCTCAACTGGGGGGATGTGCCGCAACGCCGGCCTGGATGGTTAATGACAAGCCATCCTGGCGAACGCGATACGCATTGTCGCATGTATCTCCGGCGGTTGTGCGCATCAACGTCGTCATGCGTGATTTCCAGAATGGGGTGCCGGAAAATTTTCGAGCCATCGGCAGCGGCGTTATTATTGATAAACAGGGGCAGGTGCTCACGAATTTCCACGTCGCCGGCAGGGCACGCCGAATTGAAATCATATTGCCGGATCAGGAGCGCGTGCGGGCCAAACTCATCGGTTCGGATCACTGGACGGATCTGGCGCTTGTGCAGATGGATATGGCCCAGATTAAAGCCCGACATCTGCATTTCAAATGGGCCGCCCTGGGGAACTCAAGCCATGTGCAACTTGGCCAACCTGTGCTGGCCATCGGCACGCCATACGGTCTGTCTCGAACGGTAACCCGCGGAATCATCTCCAACACCGACAGATTTTTTAATGCCACAACCATTGACGGATACGAGACCGGCTGGTTTAACAACTGGCTCCAGACGGACGCCGCCATTAACCCCGGAAATTCCGGAGGACCGCTGATTAATCTGCGCGGCCATGTCATTGGCATTAATACCCGCGGTGATCCGACGGCCAACAACCTTGGCTTTGCCATCCCGATCAATGTGGCGCGCCGTGTCATTCCGTCACTGTTGAAGCACGGCAAAGTTTCACGCAGTTATATCGGTCTGGAACTTGAACCCATGCTGGGATTGAGCCGATTTTATCATCTGCCCCCGGGAAAAGGCGTGCTGATCCGATCCGTGGATCATGACTCGCCCGCGTCGGCTGCGGGTGTGCAGGCTCTCGATGTTCTGTTATCCGTCGATGGCTACGCCACCAATTGCCGATTTCCGGAACAGATTTCCGCCGTGCGGCGTTTTATAGCCGATCACCCGATCGGCTCAACACTTACGCTGGTGTTGGATCGCATGAGCGATGGGACTGTAATCAAACAGAAAACACTTCACATTGTCTCGCAGCGCCTGGAAAGTGTTATTTCCCCGCGGCATCAAATCAAGCCATGGGGAATCGTCGTGCGGAATCTAACCAGCGCATTTTTGCGGCAACAGCAGATGAAATTGATCAGCGGTGTGCTGGTAACCAGTGTGCAAAGCGGTTCGATTGCCGACAATGCCGGAATGCAGGATGGCGATATTATTCGGATGGTCGGAAGCACACGCATCACCAGCAGCATGCAACTGAAAGCCGTGGCCGATCGAATGGCCAAGAGCAGTAAACCTTATGCCGTGGTGGTAAAGCGCGGTCGTTCCGAACGTACACTGGTATTTACACCCGGAAGCGGCAGCTAAAATTCGCTTCAGATTGTTGATGGATCCGTATACCTTTTGAAATCAGGAAATGACTATGAATCATCGTACAACAGGGCTTCGCGTGCTGGCCATGGCGTGGATATCAGTTGGTCTGACGGCGGCTTGCGCTTCGGCCTCCGCTGCGCCAAGTGTCGCCAAGCGGATTCCGGAAATCGCCCGAAGCATTGTGGTGGTCCAATACACCGCTGAGAACGAATTCCATAAAACCAATAAGCTCAGTGGTCAGGGAATTGTGCTTAACAAACAGGGTGTCGTGCTGATATCTTCCGATCTGATCCCGCAGGATATTCCATTGGACTACATCCGTCACCTGAAAATCCGCCTTGCCCAGGGGGATATGCCGAAGATTCCCGCGGAATATCTCGGCCGTACTGTGGACGGCTTATTCTGCTACGTTCGCGCGCTGAAACCTCTGGATGCACCACCTTTACAGATTTCATCAATTTCCAAACCCTCTCTTGGCCAGCGCGTGTATTCAGTGGGGCGGCTGGGTAAGGATCAGGCGTATGGGGCTTTTGTCGGCGTGAATCGCATTAAAGCGATGATACCG
>JAKAZF010000456.1 GCA_021826605.1 Planctomycetota bacterium
TGGTGCCCTTTTGTTGGCTTGTGGAGCACGGCGGAAGCGCGAGCATCCGTCAGGCGCAAAGGCAGGGCCACGTCCGCCATGATAGCCGCGAGGAGTCGTACCGTCGCTTTCCATTTCTCGAACCGCCGGTATCGCGTGGCGATCTGACGGTCAGTTCGCTTCTGCCCGCGCTAACACCCGAAGACCACCAGCGCCTCGCGCAAGCATGGGGACGGTCCGTCTGGACCGCGTGGAGCGGGCATCAAACGTGGGCGCGCGAGCAGGCGCGGCGCTGGTATATCCGGACGGAGAAGGTTGACGCCAAAGCGGAAAAAGGTACGGGGTGACTCGTCCGGCGGCCTACACGCTGGCGTAGCCGGACGGAAGGCTCGCTACCGGGTGGCAATTACGAATAGGCCTGCCAAATGGGTATTCTCTGGGGAATATTCCTGAGCTGTGATACGAATTTACCGCATTTCTTCGCCAGTCCATCCGTTGTAACCCGGATCAGGGTCCCGATAGTATCGCGCGCTATCGCGGAGCTTCTTTGCAACCGCGTTTATTTCTATCATTTCCTCCGGCGGTCCCGGCTCGCCAGCGCCGCCTGTTGTCCACTTTATTTGGATATCAGCATGGCCCTCATATTCGTGCCGGGAATCGGCCACTTCTGCCCCGGCAGCTTTGATCTCGCCGGCGCAAAGCGCCGCAAACCCTCTATATGTCTTGCCGTCGCGTTGCAAGCGCTTGGCCTGTGCTTTACATCCGTCTGACTTAAGCCAATCATGTCGCATAACAGAGATCTTATTGCTTCCTTTCTGTGGCTTAAATGCAGCTTTGTCGAGTTTATCGTTCTTAAAATGATAGGGATAATAGAGGGCCCGGACGATTAGCTCATCTGTTCGGATCTGAACCGGCCAATCGGACATTGGTTATCCTGCGAAGAGTTCGGAAGCGAAAGGGGAAACCGCGTTATTTGGCGAATACAAGTGTTGCAGGATGCCTTCAAAAACACTGAATATGGGAGTACTATCTTCGGTCATTCGAGAATCTATCAGACTGGGTTTCGGGCCCGCAGAACACTGTATGTAGCCGGCATATCGTGTTTGACCGATTTCCAGATATGCCTCACCTTTGCTGCTTTCCCAGCTCATGGAAATCGTCCCATTGGTTTCTGGTGAAATTTCCGGCAACGGTAGTCCATGGAATTGCGGATTATTGAGCAAGCTGATGATAAACAGAGTAGACGATACGGCCTTCTGCGAGATGGCCTCGGCACCGTAGCCGTCCCAGTTTTCCGACAATCCCTTGAGGGATTTAATATGCGCCAGCAAGCATTGATATTCGGCATCGCGATGCACGCTCGGCGCTATGACGGAAGGGGCAGAGTTCACTCGCGGATGCAGCGACAATTTGAGATTCGAAGTTGTGCGGGCTTTTCCGCTATAATCCATAACACTCATAACAGGAGGCTGTAGTGGTTGAAAAGGTGGGATAAGTGCAGCGGTCATGATACTCCTCCATTTGCCGGCCGCATCGCCGGCCGAATTTTGTCTGTGACGTTTTGAAAAACCTCTGTCGTCATTTTATGGCATCGATCTAAATTTTCCATGATTGCGTCGACCGTTTCCGTATCGTCGGCCTTCACCAACGAACTGGTCGCCACCATCGTGTCCATCAGAATCTTCCGCTCGGTGCTGGTGTCCGTTGGCGTGACGGTAACAAAGATGCTATCCCCCATTTTTAGCGGAACCGCCAGTTGGATTGTCGGCACAACGCCGGCAATGTCCTTGGCGTGTTTTTCCAACACAGGCGGGACCTTTACATGAAAACCAAGAACATCTTCGCAGAATTCCCGGGCAGTGCGATTTCCCATCAGGTTGGCACCAAAAGCGTCGAGATAGCGCAGAATAACCGTCGAAAAATTCTCGTCCCTTTCAGAGTCGTTACGAGACTTGGCCAGCGACAGGACTCCGCCCCTGACGAACGGCCTGAATTGTTCCCACGATTGGTAGTTTGGCGGCAGGGCGTGAGCTGAAAATATACCAGGCCCCAATTGGTAGAGTCTCCTCCACGCCGCATCTGATGACGGTTCGCGGAATCTATATACCGGCTGGGATGGCAACAAAGGAAACCCCTGCGGTACCAAACGCTCGACTTGAAAACCCGTGCTATTGCGCGATATCTCTTGGTTGAATCGCGTAAAAAACTCTTCCTGGCTCGTTGCACTACCGAACTGCCCCCCTGCGGCTAGCGTTGAATTGACCCCGGCGGCTCCAGCCGGGGGCCTATACTGCCAGCGAATCTCAACCATTAATTCAATAATTGGTGGATTTTCGTAATTCACGTTCACCTCACTGGTAATAATATGTTTTAAACGGCGAACTGGCAAGGAATGCAACCTCAGGTGCGACCCCAGGAATGTAACATCTGGTGGTGCAACGCCAGGGCCACGCCGCGCAACTATTGCACATTAAAATAACGGGCTTCGGGGTGGTGGACGATCATGGCGGAGGTCGATTGTTCGGGTTGGATCATCCAGTTTTCTGATAACGTGCAGCCGATGCGTGAGGGGTCTAACAGGGCGAAAAGTTTTTCTTCATCCTGTAACTCCGGGCAGGCGGGGTAGCCGAAGCTGTAGCGGCAGCCTTGAAAATGGCAGGCAAAAATATCGCGCATGGAGGAACCATCTTTATCCGCAATGCCTAATTCCTGGCGCACGCGTTTATGCCACATTTCCGCCAAAGCTTCAGCAATCTGCACGCCGATGCCGTGGATGTAAAGATATTCTGTGAAATCGCCCTGCTCAAAAAGTTGCTTTTCATACGGGGCCACCGCCGAACCCGCCGTTACGCACTGTAACGCCAATACATCCATTTCACCGGAATCCACGGAACGGAAAAAGTCCGACAGGCACCAGCGTTTGCGACCGGTTTGCCGGGGGAAATGAAAACGCAGGCGTGGCGTTTTCTTATCCTCGGCATACACAATCAAATCATTTTTATCCGCCTGTGCCCAGAAGTAGCCGTAAACCACTTGCGGGCGCAGCAGATTCATATCCCGGCATTTCTGCTTGATGCGGTTATAAATGGGGCGAACGTGGCTTTCCGTCCATTGCCGAAATTCATCGCGCGGCATGACGCCGCTTTTGAATTGCCATTGGCCTCGGAAAAGCGCTACTTCATCAATGTAGGGAAATACCGCGTCAACCGGAATATCCGTCACCACACGCGAGCCGTAAAAGGGCAACGCCGGCACCGCAACGTCCGGGCGTATACCGGAGTTGGCATAATCCTCCGTGCTGCTTTTGGCACCCTCGTTTTGCGTCGCCGCCGTGGTAGCCACAGCACCGGCTTTGCAACGCAACTCGGCCTGTTGCCGAGCTTCTCCCGGTTCAATAAGCATATCGGCAATTTTGCCCGTCGCGACATGCTCCATGACGCGCAGGCCCTCAAAGGCGTCTTTGCCATAAAACAAGGGG
>JAKAZF010000457.1 GCA_021826605.1 Planctomycetota bacterium
GCGTTATCTTTTCGGGCTGAAAGATTTTATCACCAAGCGGCATATTGATAATCTGGCGAAAATTGCGCTACTCTTCAGTTCGATCATGTTGTATATCTATGTGATTGAGTTTTTCATCGCGTATTACAGCGGCAGCGGGTATGAGCAGTTGCCCTACTTGAACCGGCTGTTCGGCCCGTATTGGTGGTTGGGTTGGGGCATTCTGTTTTTTAACGGGGTGTTTCCGCAGGTATTCTGGTTTCAATGGGCCAGAACCAATCCGTGGATTTGCGTGGCCATCGGCATCTTCTGTAATCTGGGCATGTGGATGGAGCGATTTGTGATCATCATCATATCGCTGCAAAGAGATTTCTTGCCGTCATCGTGGCACATGTTTTTTCCAACCTGGGTGGATTTTTGTACGCTGGCGGGTAGTTTTGGGTTATTTTTCACGCTGTTCCTGCTGTTCTGCCGGTTTTTGCCGATGGTGGCCATGTCCGAAGTAAAGGCGGTGGTGCCGCAGGGAACGCCCAAGCATGATGTGGATGATGCAACTCCGCAGTTGGAGGGCCACTGATCCGCAGTTGCGGGCTGGGAAAAACATATGAGTGAAAACGCGATCATAGTGAAGACTGCAGATGCTCCGGAGCTTTTCGGGTTGATGGCCGAATACCCCAACGTGGATTCGCTGCTGGCAGCGGCCAAACGCGTTCAGGCCGAAGGCTACACGTGTTGGGACTGTCACACACCGTTTCCCGTGCATGGTCTGGATAAGGTGATGAAAATTAAGCCCACCATCTTGCCCTGGCTGTCGTTGGGCGGGGCGTTGACTGGAGCTTTGATTGGTCTGGTCTTGCCGCTGCTGCTGAACGGCATTGCCTACCCGTTGAATTTTTCGGGCAAGCCATATTGGGGTTTGCCCGCCAATATCCCGGTGGCGTTTCCGCTGTTTATCCTGCTGGGGGTGCTTTCGACCGTGATCGGCTTTTCCCTGCTCTGTGGCCTGCCCAAGTTCTATCATCCGCTGTTTACCGTCAAGCGATTCAAGCGGGCCACCGATGACGGGTTGTTTTTAGTCATTGAGGCGGCCGATCCGCGTTTTGATGTCATGGGCACGCGGCAACTTTTGGAAAGCCTTGGTGCGGTCGCGTTGGACGAGGTTAAGGACTGAACCATGGTGAACCGGGTTTTAATTATTGGAAGCCTGATACTGGCCGCGCTGATTCCGCTGGCGGTCATTGCACTGCGGCGCAACGAGCATTCCCCCACTCCGCGGTTTCATATCATGCTCGGGATGGACAAAATGGCCTACCGCAAGCCGCAGCGTCCGAGCAAATTTTTTGCGGATGGCCGGGCCATGCGTCCGCATATTCCGGGCACGCTGGCGCGGCAGGATTTCATATACAACAATGAAGCTCAGATGCGACTTACGCCCAACAACTGGAAGCTTGATCACGTGGTGCTGAGCACCCAGCAGACGTACGAACGTGTGTTGCTTGGTCAGGTGCTTACTGGGGGGCAGGGGCGGTTTATCACCCATATTCCGATTCCGGTGACCAAGGCCTTTGTCCAGCGCGGGCGGCAGCAGTTTGATATTTTTTGCATGCCGTGTCACGGGGCCAATGGTCGCGGTAATGGGCTGGTCAATCAATGGGTACACCGATTGCGACAGGCCGGATCTCCGGATGCGGGGACGTGGGTGAAGCCTACCGACTTGACCAGTCCGGCGGTAACCTTTCTGCCGGATGGCGGAATTTACAGCATTATCGTCAATGGAATCGCGGCCATGCCCGCCTATCAGGACCAGATTCCTGTGGTGGATCGCTGGGCCATTGTGGCCTATGTGCGGGCACTGGGACTTAGCGGTCAGGCGATATCGGCGGCCCGGCTGCCGGCGAACGTGCGGGCGTCCCTGGCTTCCGGTAAAAAGCATTAATGGAGAAAAACGTGTCGCAGGATTCCAGCATTTTTTCGGATCGGCAGGTACACCTGCAACAGTTTGGTTCGCGGGCGTTTTCCGTGTCTCTGATGGTGGGATTGGCGGCGCTGGCGCTGGCGGTGTTTCTGGGCGTGTCCCTGCATGACAATATGCAAACCTTTTTATTTGGTTATCTGATTGCGTGGTGCTGTCTGTTCAGCATTGCCGCAGGCAGTTTGTATTTTCTGATGATTCACCATGCGTTTCGGGTTTATTGGAGTGTGGTGATCCGCAAACTGGTGGAAGCGCTGGCGTGTAACATGGTGATCGTGGCCTTGTTATCTGTGCCGATTCTGCTTGGATTGCACGAGCTGTATATTTGGGATCATGCGGCATTTATGCACTCGTCCCCACTTCTGGCCCGCAAGCTATCGTTTCTCAATGAGCCATTTTTTCTGGTACGGGTGCTCTTTTACTTTGTAGCGCTTGGGGGAATGGCCTTTTATATGCGCAGTAAAAGCACGGAACAGGACCAGACCGGTTCCATCAAGCCCCTGCAGGCGATGTATAAAAACAGCCGGTGGGGCCTGGTGATGATGTTCTGGATTATCAACTTTGTCGGGATTGACTTTATCATGTCGTTGGATCCCAAGTGGTACAGCTATCTGGCGGGCGGGTACTTCTTCGCTGCGGTGATGGTGATGGCCATGGCGGCCATTCCTCTTTTTACCATCTGGCTGCAGGATAACGGGCGCCTGGAGCACGCCATTACTGCGGAGCATTACCACGATATGGGCAAGTGGGTTTATGCCTGGAATCTTATCTGGGCGTATCTGGCATTTTGCCAATATCTGCTCACCTGGTACGGCAATATTCCGTGGGAAACGTCATTTTATGTGACCCGCATGCTGGGGCCCTGGTGGATCATCACACTGGTTCTGCTTTTTGTGCATCTGATTATTCCGGGTTTGGCCATGATGTCGCGGCGCGTCAAGCGAAGCCGGTCGGCACTGGCCTTCTGGTGCGTGTGGTTCCTGGCCGCCGAGTGGCTGGACTTCTACTGGCTTATTGCCCCGACGCTGTGGGTTAACAATCGTGAAGCGAAAACCGGATACATCAGTCCGCACGATCCATATAAGCTGATGGGAGCAGCCCATAGCATTGTATGGCTGCCGCTGCGGGCCACAGCCATTGAAATTGATATTTTATGCGTGGTGGGTCTGGGCGGAATTTTTGTGGCCTCTGCGCTATACTTCCTGCGTGACCGGGCGCTGCTGCCGCTGAAAGATCCAAAATTGCCGGCATCGCTGGCGTTTGAGAATTATTGATCCTGAGGATAAGGAGTTCTGAAATGAAGTCTGATGAAACAAAAAAATCGGCCGGCACCAATCATCCACTGCCGGAAGGCGTTCGGGATGATACCAACGTTGCCACCATTCTTCTGACCATGCTGTTTTCATCTTTGCTGGTGATTGTTTTTGTCATTGGCGTGATGGCTTACTTTCACCGTGAGAAAAATGCTTTAACTTTGAAAAAGGCCGCAGTGGCCGTCAACCG
>JAKAZF010000458.1 GCA_021826605.1 Planctomycetota bacterium
AGCCCCTCATGAAGCAGCAAAGATTGCGTGTTGTGAACCCGAAAACATTTTACTTCTGCTTTCAGGCCCGTGAATGGTTGCTGATCAGCTTGCAAAGCCTTGACCATCGCGGTTGGCCGATGCCCAGAGTTGTTCCGGCACTGGAACTGATATTTCTTTGATATATAAAAAAAGCAATGTGTCTAATCATGAATCTGTGTGGTCGCGGTAGAACTCACCGGTAAAACGGTGCCGTCCGCCGGAACCATCAGGCTGGCGGGGCGAAATCGCTTCACCAGGTGTACCGATCCGGCTCCCTTCTGGTGTTCAACCAGCGTAAATCCCCCCAGCGCCATAAATGTCAGCCAGTGGTAGTAGGCCGCGGATTCCCTGGGTCTTTTTTCCCGTCGAGGGCGCCGGGGCAGGCGTAAGAGTCGGCCTCGGGGCGGCTCCGCAATGCTCACACCCGTCAACAGGTCGGGGGGCGTTTGGCTAAATATCCAATGTACGCCGCAATCAGGCTCCGTCGCCGCAGCTTGTCCGGGGCTGGGCAGGCGGATTTGGTATTCCACGGTCAAGGGTGTGCAAACCACCGTTGTGGCCGGGTTATCTTTTGGGATAAACCATTTCGCCAGATGGATAAAGGCCTTTTGCAAGGCTTCAAGCTCTTCATCCTGCAGGGGCGTGAGTAGCGCAATGTCGCGAATCATCCGGCTGATGGCCGAGAGCGACTTGGCTGATTCTGTTGCCGTGACCTCAAAATGACCCGAAAGTGGCGGAGCGGCGGCCGATCGACTGGAATTTACCGCATCGCGCATGTTGGTCAAAACGGCGTCTGGGCTGAACGGCTTGCCCAAATATCGACATGCCCCGCAAAACGCCGCCTCCAGCGCGTCGGATGGCTGACACATGCAGGAAAGCATAATCACGGGGATGTTGCTGGTACTGCGGTTACACGTTAACTCCCGGCATATTGCGTAGCCATCCTTATCCGGTAGCATCATATCCAGTATCACGACATCTGGATGTTGGCTCCGCGCCAGCCTTAGGCCGTCGGCACCGGTTTCCGCCTTGAGATATTTCCAGCCGGCCATTTCCGCAAGCCTACCGAGCATCTCATTAATATCGTGATCATCATCAATGATTAAAACTGTCTGCGCCATGAAATCCACCCCGCCAAAACCATTTGTCCTGCCGATCCCAGCAACCACCGCGTGCCTGGGAGGCTCTCTTACCTGGCCGGACTTTGGAATTATAGCCCAAAAGCGTCCGTTAAGCCCAAATAAATTATCGACCAGATGATGGGAGTTTGAAAAATCTGAATCCTGCTATAATAATGCGTGGCGATCCAGGTTCGCTGCCGCCCAAACGGGCCAATATCGGCAAATGCGAATGTTTGGTTCTCCGTTGGAGCTGCCAGGATGCCCCCTTCACTTCCCACCGTCACTCAATTACGCCAGGCGGTTAGAATTTTTATCGAGCACGCCTATAAGGACGCTGCGGTTCCCCCCGCAGTGACGCAGCGTGTTTCTCCGTTCGATGCAGTGCCCGATGACGCACCGGTTCAGCCGCAATGGTTTGAAACCCAACTGCAAAATAACCATACCTCTTACGTGCTGCGCCTGGGCCATCGAACCTATCCCCACATGAAGTTGGTCCTGGAGGAGTCACCGGATGGCACCGGCTATTTTTTTCGCGCTGATTCCCACGACCGCCACCTGCACGCTCCGCAAGGCTCCGCTGATGCCAAGGCGCTGGAGGAACTTCGGCGCGTGAACCTGCACCTGGTGGAAACCATTGAACATGCCTGGGCTAAAGTGCAGATCCCTACTTTTCGCGAATACCTGCGCCAGGCGGTGGAACGCACCACCCGGTCTTTAAAGTCCTAAGCTCGACTTTTGCCATTTATTGCTCCGTTCCAGCCACAATTGATGGCAGAACAGAGCATTAGCGCCTTGGTGTGTAAGGAACCGGGCAAAAATAAATTCGTATTTTGCCCGGTCCCTTACAACACAACACGCCGCATGTTGGCATAATGCGTGCCATTCGCGTATGATAAATGGCTTGGTTTATCGGATTGAATCGACAACGGGGTGATAAATGGCACGTAGAAAACGCAATCATAAGCTTCGGTGGGCGGGGAAAGCTGCCAATCACGGGCGAAAACCCAGCCGCGGCAGAATCAAGGGTTGGTCGGCTAAACACTATGCCTGAGGTTGGTGTGGTTGGGTGGGGGGCTTGGCCGAAACTACGCGCTGGGGCTGGAACGGCGCACTATATCTGGATCTGGCACTGGTTATTTGGCAGTCGCGGATCCATTGGGCAAGGATTTCTGGAACGTATTGGTCGGCAGCGTCGGGGCCTTCAATGGGACCAGCCACATCGCCCCGGCACACACTACAATCAACAGGCCCAAAAGCATACATATTGTGAGCCACTTGCGGGCTTGCAGGCGGAATAACTCAAACGCTTTGGCCCGTCCCGCCAGAACGGACAATAGAAAAAACAGCGCCAGGGCCGCCATGAGTTTGACGGTCAGCAGAACCTGGTAAATGGCAGGCTCCCGGGGCATATCCACCACTACCAGAAGCCAGTAGACGCCGGAAACGATCTGCGTCAAGATCACAACCCCTAAAAATTTTCTCCAGGACTTATTCATGTGGTCCACAAAAGTCCCGCGGGCGGAACCTTCCAGATCATTCATCGCCGGCCAGATGAACAATCGCATGAAAATCGGCGATCCAACCAGAATGCACGCACCGGAAATGTGCAACCATCGCATGAACAACTCAAGAAATATATTATGCATGTAAATTTCCACCTGCCGTGTCGTGCCGAATGATCGTTGAGGTTGGGGAAGCCGTCGTGCGGTAAATTTGCTCAGGGTGCTCGGCATGTTGCCGGGCCAGTTCCACATAATGGCGGTTGTTGGATTTCAAGTATTCAAGTTCGGACTCGCGAATGGGGCGCACTGCTTTGGCCGGCACCCCCATGACCACTTGCCCATCGGGAACCGTGGTACCGGGAGAGACCACTGCACCCGCAGCCACCAGACAGTTTTTCCCGATGATAACGTCGCCCAAAACCACGGCCTTGATCCCGATTAAAGAACCCTGACCTACGCGGCGGCAATGGACCACCGCACCATGGCCGATGGTGACATCATCTTCAATGGTCAGAGGTTTTTCGGTGTCGCAATGCAGCACTGCTCCTTCCTGCACATTCACCCGGCTGCCGATGGAAATAGGTGCCACATCGCCGCGCACCACCGCACCGAACCAAAAGCTGCAGTCGGGTCCAATCGTCACATCTCCGCAGATCACAGAATTCGTGGCCTGCCAATGCTGGTCGACACGTTGCATCCAAGCATGGCTTATAAAATCGCTCATGGCGTTATCATAGTCGAATATCGTGGAAATATGCCAGCAAGGGGTCACCGTGACAGGCGTTTGGCTTCTATAAATTTTCATT
>JAKAZF010000459.1 GCA_021826605.1 Planctomycetota bacterium
GTTCACCATGTCCATGTTGCGCAAAGCCTTTGAGGGGCAGCTTATTGAAGTTCAAGCGGGGCGGAGAGAAATTGTGGCGTGCATTTCCACATCCGCAGTGGATCGGGATGGTGATGTGGTATTGCCGGAAGGGCTGGTGCGGAAAAATTATTCGGGCCTGACGGTGTTTTACAACCATGACACCGCCTTGCCGCTGGGCGCTGCACAATGGGTGAAGAAAAGTGGTGATCGTGTGCTGGCGAAATATCGCTGCACCGACAAGACCCAATTTGGCCGCGATATGTTTGCCCTGGCTCAAGATGGGGTATTAAACAGCTACAGCGTCGGCTTTTTGCCTGGAGAATTTTCCAACCCGATGCCGGAAGAAATCGCCCGGCGACCCGAACTGAAACAGGCCCGGCGCATTTACCGGAAATGGGAATTGCTGGAATTCAGCCTGGTGGGCATACCGGCGAATCCGGAAGCTACCATGCTGGCGATCAGCAAAAAAGTCGCCCCGGAAACCTGGGCCGCGATACAGAAATGCGCTGCGCTTCATGAGGTAATGAATAATGAAATGCCGCCCTTCGCCGACTTAAAAGCGGAGGAATCGCTACGCTCAAAGCCAACGGATCGGGACAGCGCCCGCGCAGGTACGCCAAGCTCCAGCGCCGCAAAATCAGTACGGTTGCTGACACGTGAGGAAATTGCCCGGCATATCGTAGCGAATCTGCGGGCGGTGGACATGGGCCACATCGTGGATGCCGCATTTGACCGCCAGGCGGGGCTGCTGCGGTAGCAAAACCGCCAAGGGCTCGACCATTGGCAGGGTTACCAATGGCCTGCCATTTATAACAATTTATAACTAAGTATAAGGATGTATAAAGGAAACCTTGTATACTTACTTATAGATTGTTATAAATGGGATCTATGGACAGCGTCAAAAATCCATTTAAGTTTTCCTATCGTCGGGGCTTTGTCAGAAGCCGATTCGGCTCGAGCAATTGAGGAGCCGGCTCGCGCCGCCGGCGTATCGTTCGATCCAGCAGCTCTAAAAGAAGTTTTTCGCCTGACGAAAGGGTACCCCTATTTCTTGCAAGAGTGGGGCTATCAGATATGGAAGATTGCCACCACAAGCCCCATCACCCGGAAGGTAGTTGATGCCGCCACCAGGGTAGCCGTTACACGTTTGGATGAGAATTTTTTCCGCGTTCGATATGATCGACTCACACCCAGCGAGAAGAATTTTCTTCGGGCTATGGCGGATTTAGGGACCGGTCCTTCTCGAACCGGCGACATCGCTGACAAGCTGGAAACAGGAATCAATAAGATCGGGGTGGTGCGGGCCAACCTGATAAAAAAAGGGATGATTTACAGCCCCGCTCATGGAGATTTAGCATTCACGGTACCGCTGTTTGACGAATTCATGAAGCGGAGCGGTAACCATGGGGCCGCCAGAAATAACCCCTAACGGCGGCATATTTGCAAAACAGGAATTAAATCCTATAAAACAATACATGCTTAAATTTGAAATCAAACTTACCACCGCCCCGGGCATTACCGATATGCAACGGCTGGATAAGGCTGCAGATTTGATCGGGGCTTCGCGACGATTTTTAATTTCCCAGTCCAGCGACGCGATGGGCGATGACCATCGCGCCGCGTGCAATCTGGATTGGCTGATCGAGCATATTATGTGACATGCGATTCGTGAATCACATAGAGCACCGGATGACTAATCCGGTGGTTGATCCAGTGCCCCGACCAACCACCGGGTTATCACCACGGTGCTCTACGCAATGATGCGTTAAGAAGCAAAACAATCAGGCCGTCGCAACCCGGCCATTACTCGGACAGACTCCTGGATGTCGCGGGCATTGAGCCGGCGGCCCTATGCGTTGGGCGTGGCAATATTTTCGGGCAAGCGGCAAAATCGGCGGCATAAATGCCGGTGCTAAGGGAATGGTTCGTCTTGGAAACTCGCACCCCGGTGGCCCGCCCGGATTTATTGCCACGCCCTATGCGTTTGAATGAGGCTTCAGTCGCTTGTTTAGTCTAGCCAAATGAGCTAGATTTAAAAGTGTATGGCATTGACGTGTTCAGCTTTTGACGCAAAAAACCGCCTGGGGCGGCTACTGGATCGGGCGCAGGCGGGCGAGGTAATTATTATTACACGCCACGGGCATCCGGTAGCGAAACTCGGCCCGGCAGCCGAGTCAGATTCAGAATCGGTTGCCGGCGCTTTAGCGGAATGCAAACAGATCCGTGATGCCATTGCCGGGCGGAAAATCAAAATCACTCGAAAAGAAGTTTCGACATGGGTGCGCCAGGGGCGGAAATAAATGGGTGCGGTCATCGACGCCTCATTTGCGGCGACACTTTTCCTTCCTGATGAAGCTTCCATCCGGGCGGCAGACCAGTTTGCGCTGGCTGCGCAAAGCGTGGTCATTGCGCCCGCGTTATGGCAGATCGAAATTACTAATATTCTAATTATGGCCCAACGCCGCAGACGGATCACTACTGCGGTTCTCGGCCAATTGACGGCAGTCATTGATCACCTGCCGGTAGGGCTTGAGCCGGCATTAACTCCCGGCCAACGTGGGGCCGTGATTAATCTGGCATTATCCCACAGCTTGACGGCTTACGACGCGGTTTATCTTGAGTTGGCCATACGCCGCGGCTTTGTCCTGCTGAGCCTGGACGCCGCCCTGTTAAAGGCGGCGCGCGCCCTGGGCGTTGGCATAACGATCTAACCTATTTCAAAATTGTTTTCCTGCGGGCGGCGTTACCGGCGCATATCGCGGCAGTTGAGTCTAAGAATGGCATTCCAAAGTCGCGCGGCCGGTTGCATTTTCCGGCCTGGACAGGCTCCTAGTCTAATTCGAATGATAGGTTTGGAGAATGATGATCATGCGTACCATCGGCATCTACGAGGCGAAGAACAAACTTTCAAAGATTCTGCACCAAGTGGAGGCCGGCGAGGTCATTGCGCCGGCACGCCATGGCAAACAAGTGGCACTGCTCACACCCGTACACCCCGTGACGCCGGATATGGGGAGCGTCATTGCGAGCTTGCGCAAATTACGGTCCGGATCACGGCTGGCCGGGCTGAAGGTCAAGGATCTCCGTGATGAGGGCCGGCCATGAACTGGATAGCCGATTGTTCTATTGCCATGGCCTGGTGTATTAAGGATGAGGTTACGCCGCGCACCGAATCATTACGCCTGGGCATATCACTGGCGACCAACGACCAGGATTTGGCTCGCGCGGCGCATCATTGCGGCGTGGACACACTGTAGAGTCGGTAAGAATATGGAACATTTCATTCCTGGAACATTTCATTGCGTATGCTTTTTGTTCCTCAAGCTTTACAATGGGTTTGGGCGTCGGCGCATAGACTTTATGATGCGACGAGCGGACGACCCGCGCCGAGTGCGGACAGACTTTAAAGGCGAAAC
>JAKAZF010000460.1 GCA_021826605.1 Planctomycetota bacterium
ACTGTTTTCGCCAAGCCGACGGCTGATGAGCGGGCGGCCTTCCCGCAAACCCCCAGTAGCCCCAACTGCCATCTGGAAACTGCGTACCAACCCAATGGCGCTCTACCAGACGCCAGTAGCGGTAAGGGGCCGATCGCTGCAGGGCGTGTACGCATGCCCACATACCGAGGACACCGTATTGGCTGTTGGAGTTATCCCATGCCGTAGAGGTAGCAAAAGGTCTATCCTTTTGCGGAGATCCAAAGTAGGCATAGCTGTAGGCGCCATTATTATGAATGGCCTGGTCTAAATAAATCTGGTCCCAACGCAACATTCGTCGCACGGCTGGTTTCAGGGGCAAAAGGGCGAGGGCATTGGCCTGATATGATACGGCGTAATTACCGGTGGGCTTGATGTGGCAAAGCATCGCAATAGCCGGTTTGAGCGCCGGCCCAAACATACTCAAACTCTTAAGATGCAGTGTCTGCTGGACGTAGAGCAGCGCTTCGACCACCAACGCAGTCTCGCCCCCGCGTTCGCTGAACGTACCTTCCGGTCCCCGCCCTTTAACCCCGCGCTCCCAGAAACTACCGGGTCGCTCCTGCTTCAAAAGATAATTCACGCCACCGATAATTGCCCGGCGGACTACCGCCCCGCTGATCGGCGTGTGCGCGGTCGCAAGGTTTACGACGCAGCATGGAATCATTGCCGCTGTCATCAACGCGGCGATTATCATCGACCGTCGGCGTAATGTAATTTTCATTCAGCTTACCTCAGCGAGATAATCATCAATTGAAGCCGGATTCCGCCGGAACTATTTCTGATATTTGACGTCATCGAGATAAAAGGTGAAGGGCGAGCCATTGGCGGCTGCCGACCAGTAAAAGCCGGTGATGATGCGGGACATATTTTTTCCCTTAAGCGAGATAGAGTATTTTTTCCAGTGTTTACCGAGGGTAACTTTTTTCGACGCCGATGAACTGTCATGATACGCCTTGCCTTTGCCAATGAGTCCGTAGCCAAACGTAACCACCACACCCCCGTGCTTTGCTTTGGCCCAAAATACCAGCTTCTTTGCGCCGGTGATGTTGATTCCCCCCTGCGTATCACCCCAATTATTCGCTGGGTTTTGCCACACGATCCCACCCCATCCGGAACTTCCGGTAAAGCTGATCTTCAGACAGCGCGTCCCCTTGGGAGGTTTGACATGACACTTGCCATTGTATTGAATTTTTCCTGTATTTCCCATCCATCCCGATGGAACAAAACCCGAGTTGCCGCTGCCGTTGTTGTAGATCACCAGTGGTAGCGAAGCCTTGGCAGCGGCGTACGCTGCACCCGCAGCGGCCATCAGGGTGATTACAGCCAACAGGGCGATAAAATGACGGTATGAGAAATTTTTAGACTGCATGAAAAAACATCCTTATGTAAAAGAAGGCCTTTGAAACAATGACCAAGCATTACATTGTCATTTTCCGCTGAACACAATCTGGTCGAGATAAAACCGCAGCGGCGTATTATTTGCACCAGCCGTCCAATAAAATCCGACGATGATGCGCGAAAGATTTTTGCCCGCCAGTCGAAGGGTATATTTTCTCCAGTGCCGGTGCAGCTTGATAGTGCGCGACAGCCGCGCAGAATCATGATATTTCTGGTTTGATCCGATGAGGCCCACGCCAACGGTAACAGACTGTCCGGCTTTTTGGCCTCTTGCCCAAAATGAAAGTTGCCCGGCGCCTGTCAAGTTCAGACCGCCCCAATTTTTCCCCCAGTCATCGGCCGGGTCCTGCCACGCTATACCGCCCCAGCAGTGGGGCTTTGTGAGTCCGACTTCAAGGCATTGCCTGCCTTTGTGCGGGTGTTTACGGCAATGAGGGTTAAACAATATATCCTGATAATTGCCCATCCAACCAGAAGGTACAAATGGGCTCCGCCCGTTGCCACCATAAATTGCCACCGGCAACTTCGCCTTTGGAGCTCGCATCGGCTGGATGACGCCCTCGTCGAGCAGAGGGATGTTACCGACCGCGGCCCCATCATGGGCGTTGTAAATATAACAGTACAGGCGATAGAAGCCGCCGCGAGTCGGCATCTTCACGGTAACGGATGGGCGATCGTTATCAATTATTGCGTGTCGATATCGTCGCGGCATTATCCCACCATGGCCTCCGACGATATTCAGGTTCGAGATGTCGCGTCGTAAAATCCAGTCGTACTGAAGCTTCCCTCCCCCCGGTTCTGTGGCGGAAACCGTCGCATGGATCAATCCACCCGGTTTAACTTTGTCAGAACCCGTCAGTTTGATGCTCTGCATCAATGGACAGCGATGGGTTGGCCAATGGCCCGTCCAGAAATGTTGCAGCGCATCGACGGCACCGAGCCGCCGACCATCCGGCAGAATCAGTCCATACCATGTTGGCGTGGCTTCCACTTTCCACCCCCAGGTGAAGGCGTAACCGCCCAGGCAAAGGCCCCGTGCCGCGAGAATGCTGTTGCGATAGGTGGCCGAGTAGGCTGCCGCCTTCTGCGTGCTGGTTTCCTCCACGGGCAACCCGATGTTGTTACGGCCGATCTCCCACGTGCCTGGCGGGCCATATTCAGTGATGACGTATGGCTTGTATCCCCCGGCCTTAAGATACCGCCGGTACAGGGTCGGGCCGCCGCCGTATGAATTAATTCCGATAATGTCGATATCAGGACAATATTTATTTATTTTCTCAACCTTGTGCCCGCCGATTTCCGCTACTACCGTCATGGTGGGGTGATTGGGGTCAAGCCGATGGCACATGCGTGCAATTTGCTCAACAGCCTTCCATAGTATCTTGTGATCGTATCCATTTTCCATTTCATTGCCGATGCCCCACATCAGCACGGCCGGGTTGCTTCGATACTTGAGCACGTATCTCCGGCATTGTTCATACTGGGCGTGCACCGCTGCGGCATCATGATAGTTGAATCCATCTGAGGGGTGTCCCAGCCAGAACCCGACGGTTACCGTCATATGCAGCCTGGCCGCCAGCCTCAATTCCTTTCCAATGCCTTCGGCACCCCACGTGCGCCCCGAATTTCCGCCGCAAGCTTTGAGTGCGGTCAGCGAATAACTGCCACCGGCACCCTTAATAAAATAGGGTTTCCCGTCGCGCAACAATTCCCACCCATGATGCGTCTTGACGATTTGCGTGCGAATCGCCCTGCCTACCGCCGCATGCGCCGCCGTCAGCCCTGCAAAGACGAGGACGATTGCGGGCAATCGAGACAGGGGGTGCCACAAACGTTGCCGTTTAATAAATCCATCGCATGGCGGAGCATATTTTGCTATTTTGTTACACAACATTCAGTTCTTTACACCGGCTAATGGGTTCACGTGAAAAAAAAGGGCCGCCCGTAAGAACGGGCGGCCCTGGGATAGAATAAATCAGACTTTGCGACGACGTAGCAGCGCCAGGCCGGTAGCGCC
>JAKAZF010000006.1 GCA_021826605.1 Planctomycetota bacterium
TTGTGGAATGTCGCTGGTGCGGAATGAAATCAGCCTGGTGCTGTCAAGCCCAGGCGATGGCCATTACTTATTTTTTTTGGCTTCAGCTTCAGCTTCAGCTTTGTTTTTGGCGTCCGCGCGCCATCCGAAAAAGGTCATTGGCGCGCCAAAGACCAGGAGTACCAGACCCCAATACAGGTTAATGTTGATTTTCTCGCTGATGTTGGGAATATCATGCGGGGAAATCGCGCCGTAGCCAACCATGATAGCGCCCACGAGCACAAAAAAAATGCCAATTGGTAATCGCAAATCCATCATAACAAAGTCTCCTATGCAACAAGCGTTGCAAAACAATAAATTTTAGTTTACCAGAATATCCAGTTAATTATCGCGGTGAGCACCAATGCGGCTAGCCCCAGTACGACGGGCTTCTTCCACCAACCCAGACTGTGGTCCTGTTCCGGCTTGGGGGTTAGCTGATAGACAATACCCACCAGTTCCTCATCCTTCTTTTTCTTGGTGAAGAGGCTTACCACAATGGTGGCAGCGGCACCGGCGCAGAAGGACCACACGGCGCACCAGAATGCCCCGGTCGTACTGTTATTATAATGATGCCAGAGCGGCAATCCGGCAAAAGATCGAAATATCCACAACGTTACGGAGGTACCGGTACCGATCAGCAACCCCCACAGGCCGCCGGCTGGCGTGGTGAATGTGGCGAACATCCCCAGTAGAAATACCGCGATTAACGGTGCGTTGACGACCCCGAAAATCGTCTGGGTATAGCCCACAATTCCCGACTGATGCCGGACCACATACGCGAATCCGACGCTGATCACGACCCCCACAATGGTCATAATGCGGCCCACCCATAGATAATGCTTATCCGGCGCGTTCGGGCGAATAAATACGGCATATAGATCATACGTAAACACCGTATTAAACGCGGTAACATTTCCCGCCATGCCGGACATAAACGATGCCATCAGCGCGGTCAAACCAAGCCCCAGCAGCCCGGCGGGATAATACCGCGCGATCATCAGCGGCATGACATTGTTAAACGATTCCGTAGCGTTAATGAGATGGCCATGCACGGTGGTGTTGGCGGGAAAAAGATGCGGCAGCAATGGAATTGCCAGAATGCCGGGAAGAATTACTATAAAAGGAATGAATATCTTCGGGAAGCAGGCCAGGAGCGGCGTGCGCTGAGCGGAGTTCATATCTTTGGCGGCCAGGGCACGCTGCACCACAAGAAAGTTTGTGCACCAGTATGAGAATGACAGCACAAAGCCCAGCCCCAGCACAACGCCGGGCCAAGTGATGTGCATGGGATTGTGTTGCGTTAACGTGTGTTGAAATGTGTTCAACCACTGGTTGGCCGGTAGTTGATGGATCACCTTGGTGGGTTGCGTCGCGACGGCGGCAACCTGATCGGGCGTCAGGAATGGCAATTGATGCGTGGCCAGCCAATGTTTGAAATGTCCCCAGCCATGGTTGGCTATTAAGGCGATAATGGTCATCGGGGCAATGCCCAGAACAATGAGGAAAAATTGCAGCACTTCATTGTAAATACTCGCGGTCAACCCGCCCAGGAATGTATATACCAGCACCACTGCCGCGGAGACCCACACGCTGGGGCCAAAGTGCCAACCCAGAAAGTCCTGCATAACCAGCGCCAGCGCATACATACTGATGCCGGAAATGGCTGGCGTGAATATGGCAAAGGTAAACGCATTGACAAAGCGGGCACCCTCATTATATCGCTTCTTGAGAAACTCCGGCACGCTGCGAACCTTGCTGCCATAAAAAAACGGCATCATCGCAATACCCATAAATACCATGGCGGGAATGGCCCCGATCCAGTAAAAGCTGGCGGTCATCATGCCGTATTCATAGCCCTGTTGGGACATGCCCATGACTTCCAGCGCGCCGAGATTGGCGGAAATAAACGCCAGACTGGTGATCCAGGCCGGGACGCTTCGACCGGAAAGGAAAAAGTCTTCACTGGTCTGGTGGCCGCGACCGGTGATAATACCGATCCCGATCACGAACAGCAGGTACACCACCAGAATCGCGATATCGACCGGATGCATGTGAATAATTACGCCGGAAATCGGCGACGCCGTAGAAACGGCCGCAATGAACGTATTGATAACCACACGTTTCTCCAAGCCATGGTGTTAGATATTTCGCCGGATGATCCGCAAACCAGCGATCGTGCCGATGCGCACATATTACGTTTCCGGGGCGTATGTTATCACCTTGCCGTTCGGCGTCAATTGTGTGCAGTCAAGAGCAGCCGCCAATATAAGAAGGAAATCCTTTTTTTGTGGCTGACTGCAAACAATTACCGGCGTTGAGCGAATAATTGTTACCTGGCCCCTTTTTTCGCGGGGGTATCGCGTTTGAGGGGCAACACAGCCATGCTCGCGTAAGGTGTCACGCACTCTGTCCCGGCACGCTGGTTCGGATTTATCGCCACGCCCTTACTTTTTGCATTATTGCGCTGATTCGCAAGCGGTACGGTGGTCGGGTATACTCATGTTGGTAGTGTTTGTCCATACGTTGTATGTGGAGGCATCCGTGTCCATTCAATTTGTTGAAGCCTTGGAACTGCTGCACCACCGGTGCGTGGATATGGCTGCTCTGGTGCAGGGCGCGGTGGAACAAGTGACGCAGGCGGTGATTCATTGTCGGCCTGAAATCGCCCGGGGGGTCTGGGATAATGAGGATCAGATTGACGCGGAGGAAGTTCGCATCGAGCGCGCCGCCATTGACATGCTTTCCGAACATCAGCCCACGGCCAGTGACCTTCGCACGGTCTTTGCGATTGTGAAAATCAACAGCGATCTGGAGCGTATCGGCGATTGTGCATACAACATTGCGCAGATGGTACCGTCGTTTTCCGCGGCGGTTACGGAAATTCCCCACGAACTTAAAACGATGGCCGAGGCTACGGTCAAGCAGCTTGACGACACAACTAAGTGTCTGGGCTTAAGCGATCCGGAACTGGCGGACGCGGTATGTCGCGGTGATGATGTCGTCGATGCCTTGTACCATCAGATTTATCAGGATTTACAGGCCGGGATGGTGGCGGATCGGAAGAGCGTGCCGGCTGATTTGGCGATGATTATGATCGCCAAAAATCTCGAGCGGATCGCCGATCATTGCACAAATATTGCCGAGGAAGTGATATTTCTGGTGCGCGGCCAGATCATTCGGCATGTACACTAAGTCGCGACTTTACAATGACTTAGCTTATATATCGCGCGAAATTGCGAGTGAAAAAATGCCTTGGCATTTGCCTTTCAATGCAAGTTGTAGTAACATTATCTGCGGCTGAGAGAGTTAGCCCGTCGAATTGGTGGCCGAGAGAAGCATGGTTGCAATTCGGTTCGCAGTTAGAAATTAACTCTTGGGGGTTGGCACTACGAATGTCAGCGTGATGTTTGTGGTGGTCAGCAAATGGTAATAGTTCTCTTAAGTTTAAGGAGAGTGCTGTATGCGTCACATCGGAAAATTAGCTTGTATCGGTATGGTCGCGGCAGCGGCCTCGGCTGCTACGGCGTCGGCATCGTCGGTGAATCCGTGGAGTATTGGCGTTGTCAGTCTGGGTAATATCGGATCGGCCGCCAACCCATACACCGCTGATTTCCAAGGCAATGCTGCCGCGGTTGGTAACGCATATTTTACCTCCTTCAGTTTGGATTCAGGTTCAGGTGCCAATCCGTCCGGCGGCTACTCTTATTATGGTGGCGGAACGTTTTCGCTGACGAATGGCAGGGTGTTTAGCGGCGGCGTTCAGACTTCGGGTGATGTCACGCTTACGTCCGCCTCAATCGATGGAAACCTGAATTCGGGCGGGAGTCTTTTTGGATCGGATGCCCAGGTCAACGGTAACGCTGTACTCGGCGGAACAAATCAAAGCCCCGCGAACACCGGTGTTACAGTCACATCTCCAGGCACGACCACGACGCACCAAGCTTATAACCCATCATTTAACGTCAGTTCCCTGACAAGCTACTTTGAAAGCGCATCCAGCACTTACAACCAAGCCTCGGACGCCAGTTATACCAACCAATACGGTGCCGCAACGATCGACATTACTGGCCTAAGTTCGGGTACGCACTATGTCAGTATTTCCGGAAACGTATTGGCTGGTGATTATGGTGTAACAGTAAAGGGTAACGCAGATCAAACGCTCATTGTCAATGTAACCCCGAGTAACACCGGCAGCGTGAGCCTCAACGGGTTGGCATTCACTTACGCAGATGGAATTTCGCAGGCCAACGTCTTGGTAAACACGCAGGCCACAAGTCTTACTCTCTCGAGCGGAAACTCTTCTGGAAAAGGGTATGACCTGCTTGCGCCTTACGCAACGACCACTTTTGCGAGTGGAAGTTTCTACGGGGAGCTTGTAGTCGGCAGTCTCGCCGGCGGCGGCGAACAGGATGGAGGCCCTTCCTTCGCACCGCCGGAGGCGATCGTGACTCCTGAACCGGCACCAATTGGCCTGTTGGCCGTCGGTGCCATAGGTATGTTGATGCTTGGCAAACGTCGAGGCAAGAATCGCGTTGCTTAATTTGATGCCGCGACGATTCGGGATTATGTCCTATCGCGGCGGCTGCCTGACCAATACCCGACAATCCCTCCTACGGGGGCGTATCACGACGCCCATCGCCCGCCCGGGTGAAAAACGTTGGACATTTTGGGAAGAGAATACTGAAGCGGCAAAGAGAGGTTGTCGGCCTCCCGCAATTGTCCTATGATAATGAATCTTCCGTGCGGCCGGATGCCCGAGCGGACTAAGGGAGCGGATTGCAAATCCGTGATTCGTGGGTTCGAATCCCACTCCGGCCTTTGTCTGAATCCCATTGATTTTCGCGGCTTTCAAGCATGAGTTGCAGGTGAACCTTGTCGGTCTCCGGGTTATTATTCATGCCGATAGACATCCCATTTGAGATAATTGCTTAACGCATCGTCGATTCCGGCGGCCACAAGAGCCTTGGTTGCCGCAACATGATGTTCATAACCTTCGCGGCAGATAAATTGCAGCAGTGCCTGTAGCCGGTGAACCTTAAACACGCCATAGCCGCCGAAAGTATCCAGTTTTTCCCCGGTAAATTCCCCCTCACCCACATACGCGCGAATTAACCCATTGTTGTCATCGGTGGAAACTCGGCAATAGGTGAACGGTCCGGCGGCAATGTTTCCGACGATGGTCCCATAGCTGTTCTCCCGGCCCACCGTGCCGGCCAAAATTTCCTGATAGTCCATTTTCTGGCTTTCAAAAAAGGATTTCGGAAGATTGGAGCAGTGGAAAACCACTCCCTTATCCGGATCCGTTCCGTAATTATTATTCCAATCCAGCAAAGCCGCTGGCTTTCCGGAGGCGGCCTGCAGAATGTACATGCCCACTACGCCGGTAATATCCGTCTCACAGGCACTTGGCATTAAGCCGTTGGACATCATGCTCATGAGCGTGCATGGTACGACGCCATAAAATTCCTCCAGTGCGGTCCAGCACTGAATGGCAGTGGCAACCAGTTCGCGTTCTTTAATGAACTTTTCGATGGCCACTCCGAGTTTGGCCATTTTAATGACGCTTAGCTGCGGAATGCCGCCGGTTGCGGTATAGCCTTGAATACCGGCAAGCTTTTCCCGAACCGCCGCATCGGTATCAGACAATTTTGTCGCCACCCCCAGCACCTCCGAAAGGTCCAGGGTTTCGATGCTGATGCCAGCGGTTTCCAGAAGTTTTTCACTATAACGTACCGTATTAAACGCGCCAGGCCGCGCACCGATGGCTCCGATTCTCACGCCTTTTAAGGATCGCACCACGCGGCAGGTTGCCGCAAAGCGTTGAATATCTTCGGAAAATTCCGTGCTGCCGGGGTCCTCGGTATGCAGGGTGGTCAGCGAATAGGTAATGCCATATTGCCGCAGATTATTGCAAACGGACATTTTGCCGCAGAAACTGTCGCGCCGGTCTTTAATGGTCATGGTTTGCGTGCGGTCATTAAACGCATGAACCAAGACCGGCACATTCAATCCAGCCCAGCGAAGCGTGTTGGCAACGGCCCTTTCATCACCAAAGTTTGGCAGTGTTACCAGCACACCATCAATTTCATGGCGATGTTTTTGAAAATACTCCGCATATTTTCTGGCGTCAGTCAAAGATTCGACCGCACCGCTATTGGTTTGATCCGCAGGCATAATAATGGTCTTGATGTGATGTTTGGCAAGTACCTCCAATATTTCCTGTCGGCCAGTAGCGCATAAATGAGCTGGGAAGAAGCCACGATTTCCAACTATCACGCCAAGTGTAGTCACAGTAAAAAACTCCAACAACGGGGGTAACAATACCGTACCAGAATCACAGATGGAATATGTTAATGCATGTTCCCGCCAACCAACAGGGCTTGTGATAATTTTCTTTGATATTTTTCGTTGGCGTTTAATCGATAGTATTAGTACCAATAACTCGGCGTAACATGACGGTTATGTGAAATGACGTTAAAATTAAAGGTGCGATTAGCCATGATTACGCGCGGTCATCCAAATGGGTTGGAGTCATAGAATATGGCATTGTTGGGTTTGGATATCGGAACATCGGCCACCAAGGCGCTGCTGCTTTCCGCGGATGGCGTGGTACTGGCCACGGCAGAATCACCGCATGCACTAGAAACACCGCGCCCCGGTTGGACCCAGCAGGCTCCGGAGGACTGGTGGCAGGCGTGTCTAACCTCCACCTCGAAAGTGCTGAGAAAAGCGAAAATAAAAGCAGCACAAATTTCCGCCATTGGCTTGTCGGGACAGATGCACGGAAGCGTTTTCCTGGCGGACGGCCCTCGTGCGCTTCGTCCGGCACTGCTCTGGAATGATCAGCGCACCATAGCCCAGTGTGCGCAAATTGAAGAGCAAGCCGGTGGACGGGAACAACTTCTGGCGATGGTAGGTAATCCGGCTCTGACGGGCTTTACCGCGCCGAAAATTCTCTGGTTTATGCAAAATGAACCGGCTAAATACGAAAAATGTCGCCATATACTTTTACCCAAGGATTACATCCGTTATCGGCTCACTGGCCAATATGTATCGGATGTGTCGGACGCTTCTGGTACGCTTTTGCTGGATGTAAAGGCCCGCCGGTGGCATGAGGGCTTGATAAGGCACTTGGGTATTGACCGCGCTCTTCTGCCGCGTCTTACGGAATCCCAGGAAATTTCCGGTCAGGTCACGGCGGCGGTGGCCCGCGTCACCGGGCTTCCGGCAGGCATTCCGGTCGTGGGTGGGGCTGGCGACCAGGCCGCCGGGGCGGTGGGGGTGGGGGTGGTGGAATCAGGCATGCTTTCCGCAGCCATGGGAACCAGCGGAGTGATTTTCGCCGCGTCCGCAACACCGCAGACAGACCCCTTGGGGCGGGTGCATACGATGTGCCACGCCATTCCTAATACCTGGTGTGTTTTTGGATGCATGTTAAGTGCGGGCGGTTCGCTTCAATGGCTTCGCAATACCATGTTTGCGGCGCAGTGTGAAGAATTAACAAAGAGGAAAGAGGATTTGAGTCCACTTTATTCACAAATGATCGCCATGGCTCAAAGCGCGCCAGTTGGATCAGAAAATCTTTTCTTTCTTCCCTATCTCACAGGAGAACGTTGCCCACATCCAGACCCACATGCACGCGGTTGTTTTATCGGCCTGACGCCGCGGCATGCGATGGGGCATATCATCCGTGCAACGCTGGAAGGAATCACAATGGGCATGCGTGAACAGGTGGACATCATGCGCTCAATGGGCATTGTCATCACACAGGTGCGCGCAAGCGGTGGTGGAGCGCGCAGTGCGTTCTGGAGGCAATTGCAGGCCGATATGTACCAGGCTCCCGTGGCTACCATCAACGTCAGCGAAGGAGCGGCGCTGGGAGCGGCAATATTGGCGGGCGTGGGAAGCGGAGAGTGGAATTCGGTGGCACAAGCAACAAGCGCCATTATTGAAATAACCCATCGGATTCGGCCCAGTGCCAAACGCGCGGCCATGTATGAGGAACATCATCGGAAATTTGCGATGTTGTATCCGGCGTTACGCAATAGTTTTACAGCAATCTATTGAGAAGTAAATATGCCGAAGGGCTTCGGTGTATCACAGCGAGGCTTTGCGGCAACCAAAATGTCACGCGAAGATGCAAAGTTCGCCGAGGGAATGGGATGGGGCCGCGGAGTCACACGGATAACACGGCTTATTGATGCAATGCACGGAAAACGCCACAGAAACAATCTTTGCACGCTACGAAGATTTCGACGGGTTGTCGCATAGTTGGTGCGGCGTATTGATTGTGCCACGAACCGTTCAATTTCTCGCATAGCGCAAGGATTTTCCGTTAGCAAGTTTTGGCGGAACACTCTTCCGAGCGTTTAACGCGACGCGGGAAGAAACGAATGACATAAAACAATCCCATCACCAGCAACAGCGCACCCCACCATATCGCGGGATGCGTATATGCCAGCGCCAGCTTCTTTGCCGGTGGATGGGCAATTTCCCACAGCCCGGTAGCCTCAATAATCAGCCCATAAATCAGCAATTGCGAGCCGATCAAAAACCACAGTGTGTTGGAGTGCGAGGATTTTGGCATAGTGGAACCCGCTTTCTTACCAGAAGTAAATATTCAAAGCGATCAGCACGATAGTAATTACGCCGGCCCAGAAAATTGGCCGATGAACCAGCGGATAATTGCCCTCCAGCGGAATTTCCGTGCAGCCCATCACCAGTCCCTTGAGTTCCGCCTCTGGCCGTGGCTTGGTTGCCAGACTGACCACCACCGTGACAAGTATAACAATGATGAAACTCCACAGCGCCCGGAACATATCCGCCGCCATGGGCTTGGCAGTTGACGACATGGCAATATACTTCAATGCGCCTGGAACGCGTTCCACCCAGGCCCACATCCCGATGGAAGCCACCGTGCCGGCCAGCAGGCCCCAGAAGCCGCCGGCGCTGGTGGTGCGTTTCCATAACATACCCAATATGACTGTGCCGAATAGCGGCGCGATAAAGAAACTAAAGAGCGCCTGCACATAATCCATAATTCCCGCCGCGTGCATCACAAAGTACGCCGTCCCGATGCTTACCAGCACGCCCAGGGCCGTACTCCACCGTCCCATGGCGAGATAGTGCGCATCCGTGGCCTTGGGATTCATCATCGGCTTATAAATATCATGCGTCCACACGGTGGCAAAAGCGGTAACATTACCCGCCATACCGGACATAAAGCCCGCAATCAGGGCGGTAATTCCCAGCCCCAGCAAGCCCGGTCCGCAATAGCGCGCCAGCATCAGCGGCAAAACGTCATTGTAGCTATACAGAATTTTTCCATGTGCGGCCGCGGCATCCACCACAGGCTGCGGAAATAACTGCATTTTCAACAAGCCCAGCCCCAGCAGGCCAGGCAGAATAACAATCACCGGCACAAACATCTTGAACGCTGCTCCAATAATCGGAGCCATTTTGGCCGAACGCAAATCCTTGGCGGCCATCACCCGCTGCACGACCAGAAAGTCCGTCGTCCAGTAGCCTGTGGAGATCACCGCGCCCAGCCCGAAAACAATGCCGATCCAGTTAATGCCCATCGGATTATCCCGGAAATGCCCCAGTGTGCTCCAGGCGTGCAGATAGCTGGAGGGATTGTGAATCCCAAATTGCGTGAGGTTATGAACAATACGATGCTTCAATCCGCTCCAGCCGCCCGCCTGCACCAAGCCTAAAATGGGAATCAACAAGGCCCCCAGCCAGATCAGCATGAATTGCAGCACTTCGTTGAAAATGGCCGATAGCAAACCCGCCAGCACCACATACGCGCCCATGGTCACAGAGGACACCCAGATGCTCAGGTTCATATTCCATCCCAGCACCACCTGCATGACGGCGGCCATGGCGAAGATGTTCACGCCGCTCATCAGAACGGTCATGAACGCAAAGCATATTGCGGACAGTGCCCGCGTGGATCCGCCATAGCGAAGTTGCAGATATCCCGGCACAGAATGTGTGCGCGAGGCGTAATAGAACGGCATCATCACCAGTCCGAGCAGTAACATGGCCGGAATGGCACCGATCCAGTACCAGTGTACCGCCAAAATCCCGTATTCATAAGCAGATCCTGCCCAGCCAAGTAACTCCAGCGCCCCCAAGTTGGCCGAGAGAAAACTTAATCCGGCAATCCAAGCCGTCATTTCCCGCCCGGCCATGAAGAAGTCTTCGCCAGTTTTGGTGAACTTCTTGAGGAACACCCCGATGCCCACCACAAACAGGAAGTAGATAACGATAATTGCTATATCCACCGGTGAAACCATCACCAGCGGCTTTTCCGATAACGCAGCCAGCATCGGCATGGGTGAAATCATCGTATATATCCTTTTAACTTGCGACCCCGGCATATTACGCATGCTTCCAATCTTGTCAACCCCGGCAAATGACACACCGACAAATGACGCCCGGATAAGTGCTTTGTCACAGCGTGCGGCGGGGCGTGGTGATGTTGCTGTACTGAAAAAATGGGCCAGGGAAAGGGTCACATTATTTTGTGAGTTCCACGTCCACCTGCGATAAAGCCAGTTGACATTGCCGGGCGATGCCCGCGATTAGATAAATTGGAATTTGGAATTTGAGCTTTCCAATTCAGTCGCGTGGAGAAAAAAATTATGTTGCGAACAAAAATGACGCGGTGGGGCGGGTTTGTTGCTTCACGTTGGCCCGCCGCCCGCGGATGCGGCCATGTTCGGTGCACAAGTTCGAGGTCGCTTTAACCGCGGATTATCCGAAGGCCAGTGAGCTTTCGACGTTATTGCGGGGCGAATCGTTAAACTTGGTCAAAGTCACCGCATTGCCGGTCGGGTTGAATACCACATTGTTCATAAACGCCCGCATCAGCAGAATTCCCCGGCCATGGGCGGATTCAAGATGTTCATCACGGGTGGGATCCGGTAGGCTGGCCGGGTTGAATCCATGCCCCTCATCTTCCACCACCACATCCGCCCGGCGGGACGTCACGCGATATTTAATACGCACATGCTTGTCGCAATCGCAACGGTTGCCATGCTTAACCGCATTGGCATAAGCTTCCTCAATGGCCAGTTTAAGGGCGAACAAGTCACGTTCCGTAAACGAGTGTCGCTGACACTGGGAGAGAATCGTCTCCTCCACTTCCTCCAATCGCTTCATATCACCGGGAATTTCAACGCGGCACCATAATCCGCGCGAGGCATTACAACCACCGTCCGGACGGTGTAAAGTTGGCTTTTCCACTCGCATTCGTCTCATAACGACGCCCGTTCTGAACTTATGCGCAAGCGTTTAACAATCCATCAAATCGACGGGCATCCATACCCTCTTGCTTATCACCTTTACTTTGCCAAGCTCCGGCAACGCACCGGAAAAACAAGCCTTACGCCCTTGTTATAGAGCGCCTTGCTTGTTCTGTGGCCCAAAACTGTCTTTCGCTTCCTTAATAGTCGGATATATGTGAAAGAGTTTATTAAGTTTTGTGATGATAAAAACTTCAAAGATCTGGGGATGGATATTGCAGAGGCGCAATTGGCCGCTACGGTTACGGACTTTGTTGTTGACCGTGATGAGGGTACCCAAGGCCGCCGATGAAAGATGATCAACCCCGGCAAATGAAATGATGACCTTGGGTCGGTGTTCCGCTTCAACCAATGCCACAAGCTGATCCCCGATTTCGGCAATATTTGCCTCATCAAGTATCTTCCGATGGGTGAACTCCACCAGAACAATTTCACCATCGCGGGTGATTTTCAGCCTTGCCGCATCCTGAAGCATGCCTGACTCCATCATCGCACGGAAAGGACCCTTCCTGCCGGGCGGTTTGTCAACGTAACTTATTTAATCATACGCGAGGGAATCTTTCTGTCAATTCCTTTTCAAGGGCGGAGAATATTTGTTTTTCGCCCCGCGGTCGGCTCATCGATTCAGCCCGCGGAGGTGTTGCGGGGATTCCGCCATGCCCGTGCGCTGGGAGACGATCATCGCCGTCATCATGGCGGCGGTCTCCGGCAGCAGGTGTTGCCAGCCGCGGTGCGGGGATGGTTGGGCGTTAAAATTGCGGCAAAAATTTTCCAATTCCGCCAACGCCTGGGCGGCAAAGGTGGCTGCGGGAATGGAATCCTGATCGGTCACATGATCTTTCGCCGAGGCCCAGCAATAGCTGAACTCGGAGAGTTTAACGCGTCCCTCTCGATTAGCCGCCGTTATATCGCGATGCAACGAACCTTCTTGATCAGAAAGCCGCAGCACCGCGGTAGCGCCATCAATTGTTTTCATGACGATGCCGATATTGCCGGTGATGTCCATAAAGTTGTCCTGCTGCCCGCCTGTGCCGTCAATGGCGGCGTAAAGCGCGGGGGGCAGTCCGATGATCTCAATGGCGGTACGGAAGGCATCCCACGCCAAAACCGAAAGTGACCGCACGGTTCCATTATCGATATGAGCGGCGCGCGCAACGGCGTGATTTGCGGCGGACCAATTGCCGCTGAAAAATCGCACGCCCCGGAAAAAATCTTCGTTTTGTCGGGCCTGCCGGAATCCCCACGATTCCGAAAATCGCGGCCACGCATATAAAAGATGCGTTTTTGGCTCCAGATGAATGCTCAGGCGGTGCGCTTCTTCCAGCGTATGCACCGGCGGTCCAAGGCTGAAGACCCCGATATGCTGCTGTATACATGCTTCAATAAAGTCCAACGGCATATCGGATGGACGGTCCAGCAATACCATTTGTGGCGTGTTTTCCAGCAGCATTCGCCGAAGATCGGCGTAAAAAGGAACATCAAAAATCTGCCCAACTTCGCGGGCCAGTGATAAATTGCGTCCGCCCACCACCGCAACCTTAAACCAATCCGTACCATTGGCTTGTTGCACAGCTTCAAGCCAATCTTTCTGGATGGGGTCCAGCCCAACTATCGCACATGCAACCGCCACACTTACTCCATTTTTCAACCGGCCTCTGTCGCGTCAGCCCGCGTTGCGCTGGTCGCATCTACCGGCGCGTTGTCGCTCCCGTCTATCATACGGGATCATAGGGATTTGTCGGCCATTGAGTCAAAGTTTGTTCAACAATTGAGACCGCAATTTAATGCACGCGTTGACCCGGCGTCGCGCGATCATCAACCGAAAGCAAAAACACATCTTTACCGCCCGGACCACTGGCGAGAATCATTCCCTCGCTGGTGCCGAATTTCATTTTTCGCGGGGCCAGATTTGCGCAGAAAATTACCAATCGCCCGGTAATCTGTTCGGGCGTACACGCTTTTTTTATCCCGGCCAGAACCGTGCGCTTGCCCAGCGGCCCGGCATCCAATTCCACTTTCATGAGTTTATCGGTGGCCTCAATCGCCTCCGCGTGGATAACGCGGGCTACGCGCAGATCAATGGCCGCAAATTGTTCAATATTGCATTCGGGGGCCAGGGGTTCTTCAGTGGAACTTGGAACGACGGCGGTAGCCTGTGCGGGAAGGGGGGCCGCGGTATTTTGATTTTCCTGAAGCATATCGTGTATTTTCCTTTCTTCAACACGTCCGGTTAAATGTTCAAATGGCGCAATGACGCGCGATGGCATGGAATCTTGTATATCGCGCCATGTTTGTGGCTGAAGGTTGAGGCATGTTTCCACACGCGCCGCAATCTCCGGTACAATGGGCTTGAGATAAATCATCAAAATCCGCCCGCATTCAAGGGCAGCGGTCAATACACCGCGGGCAGCTTCCGCATCGGTTTTCACCAGCGACCACGGGGCCTGATCTTCCACAAATTTATTGGCCTTATCCGCCAGAGCGCAAATCCGTCGCGTGACGGCGGAAAAATTCCGCTGGTCATAATCCGTTGCAATCTGCGATTCCGCGGCACGAAATTCATTGAGCAGCGGCAGCGCGTCAATCGTAACCACGCCGGTCTGGCCACCGAGCAGCCGCGTTAACAATGGAGCGGCGCGGCTGACGAGATTAACCAATTTTCCCACCAGCTCGCTGTTCACCCGGTTGCAGAAATCCTCAAAGCTCAAATCAATATCCGCCGGCGATGCCGAGAGCCGCGTGGCAAAATAATAGCGCAGCCATTGCGGATCAAGATGCCGGGCGTATTGTGCGGCGTTAATAAAAGTTCCCCGGCTCTTGGACATTTTCTCGCCGTTGATGGTCAGGTGCCCATGCACACATAATTTTGCCGGTGGCTTGAGTCCGGCACCAATGAGCATGGCGGGCCAGAACAGGGCATGAAAATAAATAATATCTTTGCCGATGAAATGGTGCACATGCAGATCATCCATCTGCCAGTATTCTTCCGCGTCCGGAGCCGTACCGCCCAAATTCTTAGCCAGCGCCGCCAGATAACCGATGGGCGCATCAAGCCAGTTGTAAAAATACTTGCCTTCCTCGCCGGGAATGGGAAATCCAAAAAATGGCGCATCACGGGAAATGTCCCAGTCCTTGAGTTCTTTGTCAAACCATTCCTCAAGTTTATTGGCCATTGTGGCGTCCACCAGACCACCGCGGATCAGTTGCAGCAGTGGTTCGTGAAAATTCTCCAGTCGCAGGAAAAAGTGCCGACTGGAGCGCCGTTCAGGCACTGCACCGCTGACCGCGCTTTTGGGATTGATCAGATCCGTGGGACTGTAATGCTTGCCGCAGACTTCGCAGGAATCGCCATATTGATCCGGTGCTTTACAATTGGGGCATTGGCCGCGGATGAAGCGATCAGGCAAAAAAATATTTTCCACGGGATCGAAGAATTGCTCAACATCACGGTGAACGATATGCCCGCCGGCTTTGAGCCGCTCAAAGATCAAATAGCACAGGGCTTTGTTTTCAGGGGAATGCGTGGAATAGTAACAGTCAAATTTAACGCCGAAACGGGCGAAATCGTCCCGGTGTTCCTGATTCATCCGGGCGATGAACTGCTCCGGGGCAAGGCCTTCACTGCGTGCTCGCAGCATAATGGGTGTGCCGTGGGCATCATCACCGCAGAGATAGACCACACGATTTTCCATCAGCCGCTGAAAGCGTACCCAGATATCGGTCTGTATGTATTCCACCAGATGACCGATATGAATGGCCCCATTGGCGTAAGGTAACGCCGAAGTAACCAGTAAATTTCGTTTTGCCGCCGCCATTTAATCTCCAACGCGGATCCAAAGATGGGGTATTCTACAGTATTTTATCGAATTGCTCGACCTGCCGTTCTGACAAGCATTCGGACGGCGAGCGCAGGAAATGGAACTGAAGGGTAATGAGCCGGCGGCGGGGGCGCTTTAACGAGAAAAGAGCGACGGACGGCGGGGGTTAACCGCAAAGGGGCGACGACCACGGCGATATTTACCACGAGGTAGCGGAGGTGAACGGAGGAGACACGGTTAGCCACAGGGCATCAGGACACAGAGTTGGACAAAGGGCGACGCGAGGTTACAACGGCCACGATGGTATTTACCACAATGACACAACGGCACAAAGGTTTTGAGCCATGAGTTAGCTATAAGAAGGCGGCTGGGGCGGGTAATGAAGTAATTGGGCATTCCACATCGTGGTCATCCTCCGCTGGTTTCTTCTGACTCGTGATTCAAAATTCGTCGCCATCTGTCATGGTGTGGATGAAATGTTCCCGTAATTCGTTATGATACGTGGTGTGATTGAATCGCTGGGAGTTTTTTATGGCATATCCTCATCTTGCCTCGCAAAGCGACATTCGGCGTATGGTCGGGAAAATAGTTCGCCGGTTCAGGCCGCAGCGCGTTATTTTGTTTGGATCATACGCGCGCGGTGATGCCGATGCGGATAGTGATGTGGATTTGCTGGTGGTCATGGACGTGCAGGGATCAACTCGGCGGAAGGCGGTCGAGATCGGTGTTGCGCTGCGCGATGTGGATGTGGCCAAGGATGTGATTGTGGTTCGACCCGGTGAGTATGCCTGGCGAAAGGAGATGATCGGGACCATTGAGCGGCCGGCCGAGATGGAAGGCAAGGTGATGTATGCCCGCGGATGACGCTGTTCGGTCGATCGTGGAACAATGGATTTACCGGGCGGAGGGAGACCTGCAAAATGCGTCGCACGCGTTGAAACTGGGGCGGCAGTGTCCGACGGAGACGGTTGGTTTCCATGCCCAGCAATGTGTGGAGAAATACATCAAGGCGGTCCTGATTTTTAATGCAATCGACTTTCCAATGGTGCATGACAATGAGAAACTTGTACGCTTGTTACCGGTCCGCACCCTTGCCTTTTGACTGTAACAGATCAGCGCATCCTGACTTCCTACGCCGTCACCGCCCGCTATCCCGGTGATTTCGAGCCGATCTCGCTTGACGAAGCGCGTGAATCCGTACAAATGGCGCGGCGGATTCGCACGGAACTTCGCAAATTGCTTCCCAGAGAGGTTCGTCGAAAACGCATGAAATAAAAAGCGGTTGACGTGATACCACCAGTTCCCAGCGCGGCTTCGCCGCAGGCAACATTTTACACGGGGACGCGGAGTTCGCCGGGGCGGCGGGGGCGATTTAACGGGAAAAGAGCGACGGACGGCGGGGGTTAACCGCAAAGGGGGCGTAAGAGCGCAAAGGTACGACGACCACGACGGGGTTAACCACGAGGTAGCGGAGGGGTAGCCGCTGCGGCGGCTGGAGCAGGAGAGCAGGTGATAGTTGAGCAGTAGAGCACATAAGGCGGCTGGCCTGGAGAATTGCTGTCGGTTGCAGGGCGCGGAGCAGGTGAGAGTAGAGAGTAGAGCTGTCGCTGCGGCGACGACGACGGGGTTAACCGCAAAGTAGCGTGAGAACGCAAAGGGGCGACGACGACGACGGTATTTACCACAACGACACAACGACACAAAGATACGACGATGGAACGACACGTTTCAACGAAACGCTGCGCTCAACGAGTAACGAGCAACGAACAACAGAGCTGTCGATGCGACGACCAAGGTGCTCAAGTTCGGGGGCAAGATGCTCAAGTTCGGGGGCAAGGTGCTCAAGTTGAGCATGTGGATGGGAGCGTTGATTTTAGCGGGTTTGGTTCAAGGTGCTCGAGATGCTCAAGATGTTTTAAGGGGGCCGGCATTCAGCATGCAGGAGTCAGGAGATAG
>JAKAZF010000461.1 GCA_021826605.1 Planctomycetota bacterium
TGCTTACAGTGTCCGGATGTATCCAGGATGACCGCCAGGTTATAGCGAGCATCGGCATTGCGCGAATTGCATGCGACAGCATCACGGTACGCCTTGATGCTAAGAGGTGTATTACCCAAATGGCTTTCCGCCAGCCCATACGCCAGATACAGTCTGCTGGAGCCGCGCATCAATTGTATGCCACGCTGCAAGTCCCGTATCGCCATGGTCCAGTTTCCCTGCTGCTCATAGCAATAAGCCAATTTGACAATGGCCTTGCCCTGATACGAATCCACCATCAAGGAGGCCCGGAAATAGTTCATGGCCCGCTTCACATGGTGAAGTTTTTCCAGATACAACGACCCCAACAGATAATTCGCCAGCGGATCCTTGTCCTTCGTCAGCTTCAGGGCGGTCTGGCAATTGGCAATTTCCTGTGCCATGTGCCCATGGGCTTTGTCATGCAGCGCCAGCGTTTCATAGGCCTTAAAACATTGTTTATCATACTTCAGTTCATGCAGCCATATTTCAATGGGAGGAACATAATTCAGACATTGGGCATAACTTACCGCCCCCAGTACCAGCAGCACGACTGCGGCGACTCCAACCGCCAATGGGTTTTTAGAACCTGCGGCCGCGATCGCCGGTGCGGCCGCCGGCGTGCTGCCCACCGGAATATTTTGCCCCGAAGATTGCAGGCTTTCCAAAGCGATCACGCCCACCTGAGTCAGCAGCACTATTAAGCTCATGCAACCCAGATAAAAATAATGATCCGCCACAAACGTGACGGCCATGCCGGCAAAGGGAACAAATCCCAGGGATGGAGAAATCATGATGCCGTAGATGGCAACCGCCGCGAACAATCCGCGCCCACATCGTTTTTGTACTGCAAAACAAATTACCGCGACCAAGGCGGCGGTGATAGGATATAAAATATCCAGTGTGGCAAATCCATGCACATGCCAACGCGGATAGACCATTAAAATCGGGTGCGGCCAGAACAGCATGCGCGCGTAAAACCAGGTATCCTTACCCGCAATAACCAGATGCTGGAATACCGAAAAATGATAAGCCCTGCCGTGCGCCCCGGCACCGTAACGCTCGCGCCATGCCGCCATCCAGCCCGCACCGGCGGTAATGATAAACCATGGAATGCAAGCCAGAAGATGCTTGCGGGTAATGCGCCCGAGTTTCCACCATGTCAATACCAGTATCGCCGCCGGCAGCGCACAGACAAATGTTTTTGCACACACGGCCAGAAAATAAAACAATATCGCCAGACCATAGAATTTCCAGTCGTACACCGGTTCTGTGGATTCCAGTACATCATCCGGACGGTCCAGTCCGGCAAAGCGTATCCACGCCCACACCGCAGCGAGCACCGCTATTGCGGAGATCAGATTCTTCTGCTCCACCACCCACGCGACAGATTCGACAACCACTGGATTGATTGCAAAAATAGCGGCTGCCAACCACGCCGCGCGTAGCCGCAGGCGCAGCAGAACACGCCATAGCATCAGGGCACAAATGACTTGCAGAAGAATGCTTACGGCGTGATACCCGAACGTGTTACCTCCCCACAGGTGATACTCCAGGAAATAGACCGTTACCGATAACGGGTAATATTGCAGAAAAGTCATCGGATCAAACCAGATCACCGCCATATCCCGCCAATGATGCATGGTGGGATTATTTAAAATCCAGTAGGCGTCATCCCATATAAACCCGGCGGCATGTAACGGATAGTAAACCACCAGACATAAAACCAATATTCCCAAGGCTGGAAAAATCACGCTCCCGGCAAATTTCGACCGTAGCCCAGGCCGCCCGGATGCCGGTTGAGAATCCGCATTCCGCAAATCAGGTTTCGGGTCATTGTTCCCCGGTGGATTCTTTGATGGTTGTAAATCTTCCGCCATGGCACACAATCTAACCCCAACAGCGCAAAATTTCATCCCCGCCCGAAACATTCCCCAAAATCCGCCACCAATTTCAGACAGACGCCTCGTCGCTCAATGCGGCAGCGTTGAGTTCGTGGCGGAATCTGGTTTGATCACACGATACGCTCCGCCTCGTCACAGTTGGTGTGGTGAGCTGCCGAATCCGATTGCGGATAATTTCTGCGACCGCATTCCCCATCGGACCGTGGCGCAAATCATTAGCTATTGCTTACCGCTCAACACCGATCGGAACTGATAATTTCCTGATTCCAGCATATAAATGGCTCGGCCATTAACATACGCCACGAACTTAATCCAAGGCTTATCGCTGATCTTGTGGCCATTAAGTGTGACGGTGTTTGCGGCGGCAGCGGGAATGTCCACGGTCGCAAAGCTGTTGGCCGGCACTTGTACGTGCCAGCGGAAAGCACCGTTGGACGCAATTTTCCAGTTGCTGATAATTTTGCCGTAAGGCGAACGGTGCCAGGTATTTACATAGGTCAGGCCTTTTAAAAAATGTGGTTTCATCATAATGTGCTCAAAGCCGGGGCCGCCGGTGTCGCTTTGAATGCCGCCGACATATTGAAACAACCAGGTGAGCATATCGCCAATGAACATGACATGATCCTGTGAATTCATGGCAGGGTTTGCGGTATTGCCATTCCAGAGTTCCCAGATGGTGGTGGCACCATGTTTCACCATGTAGCCCCAGCCGGGATACGTGGTCTGGTTAAGCATTTTCCAGGCCAGATTCGCCTGATCGTTGCGGGCCATGACGTTAAATATCCATTGCATGCCGATAACGCCGACACCCACGTGATCAGCCTGTCGGGCGTGCATTCGCCACAGTAGACGCTTCATAACACGTGCCCGCCGGCTTTGCGGCACAATCCCGGCAGCCAGCGGTAACACGCAGGCGGTATCTGAGCCGTTGCCATAGTAACCGCCCCGGGCATTCCATAACTGCTTATTAAAGCCCACGTATAGTTTATGCGCTTCAGCCAGCCAATGTTTTTGTCCCGCGGAATTGTGCAGCACCTTGGCATACATGGCCATAAGTTGCAGGTCTTTGTACAGCGTTGCTGTCGCCAGCAGCGGACCCGGTGTGGCACGGTTGGGGTCTCGGGAGTGAATATTGTGACCCGAGCGCGGCGGGGAACACCAGTCGCCATACGTGTCTTGTTTGCTGATTCCGTCGTGTACCTTGGCCAACTGATAATTGATCCATTTGCGCATCGCGGCATAGTGATCGCGAATGGGAGAAATCTGTCCATATTGCAGATATAAGGTGCCCGGCAGGTAGATAAATGTGCTGGGCCAGGTAACATCTTTGGTATACACGGACCAGTACGGCGGATTGACATCTGATACATCGCCGCTGGGGCGTTGCGCATCCTGCATGTCCCAAAGCCATTTGTCATGGAACCGCTGGGTATTAAACAGGAATGATTCACTGCGCGACTCCATGCCGCGATCGCCCATCCAGCCCTGG
>JAKAZF010000462.1 GCA_021826605.1 Planctomycetota bacterium
CAAATGGCGTCATCTTCTGGAACCCATTATGGCCTCTTTCCGGTGGGCTTGAACCCATTTTTTGGAAAACTGGGCATAAGCCCCCCAGAAACCTGCGATTTTAATCGACGGAACCGCAGAGGTTAAGCGGGATACACAGAGGGAGTATGAAAGGCAAGATTTAACGACCGCGATAAACTTGCACTCTAACCGATCGCGCGTGAAGGTAGACCGCCTGCCGGGTTAGCGCAGATCGATACTCGGTAGAGTCAAAGGAGTTGATGGATGCGTTACAGAGTATTGGGTTCCACTGGACTGAAAATCTCGGTGATCGGGGTGGGCACATGGCAACTCGGGGGTGAGTGGGGTAAAGATTTTTCGACAGCCGAAGTTGCGGCCATGCTGCAAGAGGCCAAAGACTTAGGTATTAATTTTATCGATACCGCCGAATGCTACGGCGACCATGTATCAGAACGACTGATTGGCGCGGCGATAGCGGGCCAGCGTGCCGATTGGATCATCGCCACGAAATTCGGGCATAAATTTCACGGCCATATGAATCGAACTGAACCCCGATCGGCGGCGGAAATTGCGGTTCAGCTTGAAGATTCGCTGCGGGCGCTGCGGACGGACTACATTGACATTTACCAGTACCATTCCTGGGGTGACAGCCAATTTGACGATCCCGAGGTGTTATCTTACCTGAAGGCGGAACAAAAGCGTGGGCGAATCCGGCATATTGGGGTGTCGATTTCCAAAAATACCAACATGCACCAGACGGGCCAATGCGGTGCCAGGGGGATTGAGGTGCTGCAGGTGATTTACAACCGACTGGATCGTGCGCCCGAGCGGGAGGTGTTGCCCAGCGCCCAGGCGCAACAGGTAGGCGTTTTGGCGCGTGTACCACTGGCAAGCGGTTTATTGAGTGGTAAATATCGGCCGGGCGTTGAATTTGCGGCCAATGATGTTCGATCGGGCCACGACAAGGCGCAGCGGGACGCGCGACTTTTGGAGGTGGAACACATTGCCCGGGATGAGGTTCCCGCAGGGATGGCGATGTCGCAATGGGCGCTGGCGTGGTGTTTGAAGCACCCGGCGGTAACGGCAGTGATACCGGGTTGCAAAACGGTGGAGCAAGTTCGGGCCAATGCGATGGCAGGCGACATCATTTTGTGAGAGCGTGGCCATTTTGCGACACCTGTGGCAAACGGCATTTAATCTCACCTGCATCGCAGTTACACGGCCAAAGTGGCCGGCAGGAATCAGGATTCTAAGGAGTGATACCACATGGGGGCAGCATCATGGCCTGAGCAGTATCTGATGCATATTGAAAATGAAATATTTATTCCCGCATCAGCGGGGCACGTCTTTGATGCTGTGCTCAGGCAGATTGGCCCCGATATGACCCGCGCCGACGGGGTGGCCATGCCATTGACTATCGAACCGTGGCCGGGCGGGCGGTGGTACCGCGACTTGGGGAATCAGTCAGGCCATTGGTGGGGCCATGTGCAGGTGATCAAGCCACCCCACGTGCTGGAAATATGCGGGCCCATGTTTATGTCGTACCCGGTGGTATCGCATGTGCAGTTTCGGCTTACAGAGGTGGCGGGCGGCGTGCGGCTGGTGGTCGTGCATCGGGCTATGGGGGAAATATTGCCTGCCCATCGGCAAGCTGCAAAGGCCGGCTGGATAGATATGCTCTCGCGTGTAAAAGGACGGTGCGGATCGGTATGACCGCATAAGTTACAATGATACTCGCCATTGGTGCGGTATTTGTTTTACTTTCAGGAGAAGCCACATGTTAAAAGATGTTATGGCGGTGATGATTGAACGCCATCAGGAGAAAATGCTTACGGGTCTGGTTAGTGACATACCGGAAGAAAAAATGGCCGCGCAGCCCGTAGCAGGGATGAATCATCCGGCTTGGCTTTTGGGCCATTTGCTGGGGTTCGAACAAAAAGTTGCGACGGAAGTTATAGGCAAAGCGGTCCGTCACCCGTTGCCGCCTGAATGGTGGGGCATATATGGGATTGGTTCCATACCGAAGGCGGAGCCGGCGCTTTATAAATCCAAGGCGTTTTGCATGGAGGCGTTGGGAGAAACCTCAAAGATGATCGGGGATTACGTCCGCGCGTTGAAGGATGCCGATTTGGAAAAACCTCTTCCAGACACCAGTCTGGCCAAGAATTTTCCGAGCTTTGCAAATTTGCTGGTGGCGGTGGCAACCCATCGGGCCTATCACACCGGACAGATTGCAAGTTGGCGCAAGGCCATGGGTATGCCACACGTGGGCATGTAAATGAAACATCGCACGCAGGGTGACGGGATGATTAAAAAGGCGGCCGTATCCGGGTAATGACCTTTTTAGAGGATGCCACGATGCCGACATTTGGGCTTTTCTTTACCGCCATCCTGTTTGTCTTGGCGTTGCTGTGGCTCAAGGGGATGTACAACCGCTGGCGGGAAGACTGGGGTGAGTTGCGCAATCCGGAAACCGACATCATCCCGCGTCTGGTCATTATCGGTATGTGGCTGCTCACAGCTCTGATTGCGTTTTATGCCATATCCGTTCTCCTCATGATTGCAATTGGGATTGCAACTGGCCTGCGTTCCATTTTGTAAATGGGGATGGCTGCGGTGCGAGCCTAAATCGGTTATTTTTCACTGAATGACGAAGGATATCTATTTAATTGACGGCCACGCGCAAATATACCGTGCCTATTTTGCGCTGATGAATTTGAAAAGCCCAAGCGGCGAGCCGACCAATGCCACCTTCGGATTTATATCGGCCTTGCTCAAACTGATATCCACGCGCCGTCCGTCTTATCTGGCCGTGGCGATGGATGCGGGGTCGAGTCAACGGGAGGAAATTGACCCGGAATATAAGGCGACGCGCAGTCCCATGCCGGCGGACATGCCGATTCAAATCGACCGCATCCGGGCCATGCTGCAAGCCGTGCCTATCTGCACACTGCGGGTAGACGGTTTTGAGGCGGATGACGTGGTGGCTACTGCGGTCAAACGCTTTTTGGACGATCCGGCCAATGCGGAAGGCCGCATCTACATTTGCACCCGCGATAAAGATTTGGAAGCGCTGATTAACGAACGGGTATTTCTTTACGACATTGAGCGTGAAGAGGTGACGGATGCGGCCGCCCTGGTTAATAAAAAGGGTTATCCACCCGGGCATGTCGGCGACATTCTGGCGCTGACCGGTGATTCATCCGACAACATCGCCGGCATTCCGGGCGTGGGGCCGAAGACGGCGGCGAAGTGGATCGCGCAGTATGGATCATTGGATAAATTGATTGAACATGCGGGTGACATCGGCGGTAAGGTGGGGCAATCATTGCGCGATAACATGAACGTGCTGGAAAAATCGCGGCGACTGGTGCAACTGCAAACCGACGTACCACTCAAG
>JAKAZF010000463.1 GCA_021826605.1 Planctomycetota bacterium
GTCGGTCTGTATTTTGGAACCATAGTCGGTTGTTACCACTTTCAGGGCGGGGCAACCGGTCTGATTGGTGCATTCAAGGCAATATTCGCACACCTCTTCCGCCACGTTCATGTAGGTCTTCTGGCGGACAAACCCGTGTTCTTTCTTTTCCTGCACTTCCGCGCGATGTTTGCGACGGTTGAACGTGATACCGCACTCTTTGTCGGCAATCATCACCTTTACGCCATCTTCCAAAATGACGCGTTCGAGCATCTCTTTGTATTCGTCGCGCTGGGATGGATCAAAGCGGATGACGCGGGCCTGTGGCTCCTGGCGGCCATCTTTGCCGTTGATGCGCAGCATGCCGGCCGCCTCGGGGATCATGGATCGCACGATGCGTTCGATATCGTGCGCCAGCACCATGTTGCCTAAGATATCCTCCTGCAGTGTGGGGTTGGGCTGGTGGCCCGTCATGGCGGTGGTTTTATTCTCCAGGATGATGTAGGTGATGTCCTGCCCCTGATTGATCGAGTTGGCGATGGCGACCTGACCGGAATGGAAAAAGGTGCCATCGCCCATAAATACAATCTGTTTGTTGCGGATGAACGGATCAACGCCCCCGCCGGTGGCACCGCCGAGGCCCATACCGCTGTAATTGTGCATGAGGGGTTTGTTGGGTTCAAACATCATCATGGTGTAGCAGCCGGTGTCGCCGTGGGCGACCAGATCGATCGGCCCCAGACCATAATTGCGCGACATGTATTCAGGGTCCAGCAGGTTTTTTCGTATTTCCAGCAAGGCGCTGGAAGAATCGCGGTGCGGGCAGCCAGGGCAATACGCGGGTGTGCGTACCGGTACCGGGTCGGTGGCCTGACCGGCAAGCTCGATGGTTTCCAGTTCCTGCGTGAGCCGCCCATTGGAAAGTTCATGCGGAATGTTGGGCGTATCACGGAGAAAACGCGTAAGTAATTCAATGAGCATCGAGGGGTGCAGCCCCCGCACCGCCGGTATACCCGGCATATCCTTGGGAAATGTTTTACCCCACAGTTGAATCCGGGCGGTGGGAGAATCCCCATCGCGCTGGCGGCATCGGGTGATGTGTTCCGCTATTTGTTTTTCAATAAAGCTGCGGCGTTCCTCCACCACGACGACACGTTCGCACATCTGGGCCAATTCGTCGACAAGTGTGGTGTCGACGGGATAGCTGACCGCCAGTTTCAGGATGGGAAACTGCCCCAGAAGGCCCATATCCGTCAGGGCATGGACCAGCATGGTGTACGACATGCCGGAGGCTACAAAACCCACCGGCGCGCGCTCCGCACGCCCCCCGCGCCATGACCGTTCGATGGGGTATGCAATGCGGGAAAGCCCCAATTCGCGGCAGCGGGCCAGAAGTTTTGCAAAACGCGTTTCAAATGTCAATTCCTGACGCCAACTCCGGGGCGGCAGCAGCACGGTGGTTTCCACCGGCAACTTGGCGGTTTCAATGGCGATGCGGTCGTTGGTGCTGATGGTTGGCCACTGGTTGGGATAGCACTGCACAGTGCCGCCACCGTCAGCAAGGGCGACGGTCACCATCATGCCCATGTACAAACTGCTGGCGACGGAAAGATCAAAGCAGTGCGGCACCCAATCTTTCAGTTCCTGGGGGGTGCTTGGTTCAATGACAGGCACGCGCAGATGTTCATAAAGAAAGCGTGAATCAGCCGGTACCTGGGTTGAATCACTCCAAGGGTCGTCACCCGATACGATCACCGCGCCGCCGGTCGGTTTGGGGATACCAGCGAGATTACCGAGGGCCAGCGCGTCGGCGGCGACGTGCAGTCCAACCGATTTAAATACGGCAATGCCTTTAACGCCCACCATTTGGGCACCGTTGAGCATGGCGACGCTGATGGCCTCATTGTTGGCCATCTTGGCACAGACGCCTTTTTCCTTCAGCAGGGGCGCAATGTCGAAGCAGGAATCAAAAAAGCCCGCCACCGGCGACCCCGGATAACCCGTCAGCAAAGCGACGCCGCCGGGGGTTTCAAGGCAGCCTTTGAGAATAAGCTCCGCCCCGGAGAATATTTCCGTACTGTTCTCAACTGCAAACCGTTGGTCAATTTTCATTCGTAACTTCCCGCTGCCGGTCCAGGAGTCTCAAAGCATGTTGCTGGTGCAAAACTCTTTGATTCTCACGGCCTGGCGTAGCGTTGAAAAAATCCGCCATTCAAACATCCCCCTTCAGCTAAACGCTCTCACCGCCCACCGATTTCAAGGAGAGCAATGGTATAGGGCCTCTCCTTAAGTTGGTGACCGACACTATTTTAGTCCCGATAACCGTTACCTACCACCTGAAAGGGTAAGAAATTCGGCGGATCAAAGCAAGTTGCAACCTGTGCGATTTATTCTACAATCGAGAAAGTTTGGATTTGTCAACGATTTAGGCCGCTGTTGGAGCTAAAATGCCGGAAGAAAATGACCAAAATTCGATTTATGCGATGGCAGAGGAGATTTTTGCGTTGACCATCGTCGCATGGAAAGAGCGATTGAAGTCGCGTCGCGGCCGGGCCGAAGAACTCTCCGAAGCACAATTCTTGACGTTGGAAAGTCTGGTACAAAGCCCGCAAAATCAGACTGTGGGTGATATCCTTCGCACCATCGCGGTGGCACCGGCCCAGATGTCGCGGATCATCCGCAGTTTGGAAGAGGATTTCGATCAACCCTTGGTGGCCTGTGAATTGAATCGCGAAGACCGTCGCAAAATTGATGTCATCATCACCGACCACGGCCGCAAGCTGTACGAAGAATTTCGCGATTCGCGGTTGACGCGCACCCGTGAATTGCTGGCGGAATTGTCCGAGACCGACCGGCGCGACTTTATAAGGGTTTGCGGCCGAATGCGTGAACTTTATAACAAAGAAATCGACTGACCAGTTAATCCGGGCGGACCGGTCGTTCGTTTAACGTTTGGTTATCCAATTGCTAAGAAACGATTAACCTTTCATTTGAACCCCCCAAGAGCATTGACATATCAAGGGTTGTTGCCGATTGTTATGTCTCCGGCGGAATGGTGTCGGGATTGGATCGGGTGGATATGTCGCGGAAGAAAAAGATTCTGGTGGTGGATGATGAGAGAGATCTCGTCGAATTAATATCCATGAATCTGGTTCGCCACGGCTACGAAGTTGCGGCGTGCCACGACGGCAAGCTGGGTCTTGAGATGGCCCGCAAACAACTGCCGGACATGATCCTGCTGGATTTAATGATGCCCGGCATGAGCGGGCAGGATGTGGCCACCCGCCTGAAGGGGGATCCGCAAACGGCCTCCATCCCCATCATCATGCTTACTGCCCGGGGTGATGAGACCGACATTATCGTGGGGCTTTCCCTGGGTGCGGACGACTACGTTACCAAGCCGTTCAACATGCGTGTGC
>JAKAZF010000464.1 GCA_021826605.1 Planctomycetota bacterium
GGGTATTTGTGATTTTTGCGGCCGCTCATTTTCTGCTGGCAGGGATCGCGGTTTTCATGGCTTACCGACCGATTAAAGAAGGACGCACGGGCAAATCTGTCATGGCAAGCGCACCGGATAAACATGGAGGCCGCCGATTATGAGTATTGATACCAAGCTCGCTGAATTAGAGTACCTGCGGGATGCAACCCTGCGGGAAATGGGTGACAACGCCACGCTTCTTTCTGAACATATTAAAACACAATACTCCCCGGCCCGAATGTTAAGACGACATGTCCGCCCCGCACTGGGCTTTGCCGCCACGGTGGCTGTGTTGATCGCTCGATCCAAAGCGCCACACGCGGGGGCCCTGCGGACGATTTGGTCTCAACTGTTTAATCGTGCGAGAAAGCATTCTGCTGCGGGACGCTCCTCTAACGGAGTTGCATCAGTTGATCCAACGGCCGCTGCTGCCGCAGACGGCCAGGCGACCCCGGCTGCCAAAGACCAAAATCATCATGGATTGCGGGATCTGGTTAAGCCGATCATCAGAAATATTCTTCTTGATGTGGCGCAGTCAATTCCCTGGAAGTAATGGTTCGCCATTGCTGAGGAACTATTTGCGGTAAACGCGACGGTTCGGTGCGTGCGCCGTTTGGCGGCAGAATCTCACATGTATTCTGCATCGCATGTCGCATTCAAAGCGTGCCGTTACCACGATGTGCGGTAAAGATCTGCCTTCCCTTAATTTATCCTGCATCCGCCCATCCCCCCGGCGGGGGAAGTGTTGCGCAAGAAAAAAATGAAAAATCCGGCATGGGCAAACAGGGGGTGCCGCCCGCCGTCCTCCGTCACGATCCTCGAAAAAATATTGATGATGGAAGCAATAGCAAGACAGCGGGGGAATAAACGTATAAAATCGACGTTATGTAGGCGTCATGGAAAAATTCAGGCATGAATGAAAAACTGCGAAATACGATTGTTGGCTTGACCATTATTGGGGCATTGGTTCTTATTACATGGGGCGCGTTTTTGCTGGGCCGCGTACCGGGATTTGGCCCCAACGCGCCTTATGATGTCACGCTGCTGGCACCCACCGCCGATGGCCTGACGTATGGTGATCTCGTAAACTTCAACGGCGTCACGGTGGGAACTGTTCAGAGCGTGGCCTTAACGCCTGATATGCAGTCAGCAACCATTATTATTGGTGTATACCGTACCGTTCATCTGCCGGACAATACCGCAGCCCAGATCGCTACTAAAACCATCGGCGCAGCGTATGTCGCGCTGTCCTTGTCCGGAAAGGCTGACGCTAAAACACTTCCGATGGATGGCAGCGCACATCTACGAGCCAATGTCGCCTCGTCCAGCCTGATTCCAAAATCCGTGGTCAAGGATTTTTCTTCGTTAAAATCCCAGTTTGGTGTGCTTAGCAGCAAATTGGACCGCGTAGCGGACGATCTGCACGGGCTGCTTAAACCGGTAGCGCTGACCAAAGCCCAGGCCGATGGTTCACCGACAAACGACTCTGATCTGGGCAATATCAGTGCTTTAATTCAACGCTTGAACGTCACAGTTAATTCCATCAATGGCCTGGTGGGCAGTGGGAAGCTCCGCGGCCAGGTACATGAGATTCTGGCCAATGTAGCAGTGTCGTCAAGTGAGTTGAAGGGCGTACTGAAGCAGTTGTCCTCAACGGTAGGCCGCTTTAACGGGGTAATTACCAAGGCCGGCGCTACTGCGACGGATATCGATTCCGTCGCGAAAACCGCCCAACAGAAAATTATTATGTTGAGCATGAAGCTCACAGATGTACTGTCAAATGTGAACACGATCACCCAATCCATAGCGCAGGGGCACGGCACGGCGGGCCGACTGGTGAAAGACCCGCGCTTGTATAACGCGCTGCTGCAACTCACCCGGCGCCTGAAAGGCACGGTCGATAGTCTCCATGGCTTGGTTAAGCAAATTAAAGCCGAAGGATTTGATATGAAAGTCGGATTCTGATTCGCGCTGACTCTAATCGCCCATGCAATAATATCCTCGACCGGATACCCAACGCCATGGGAACTCTTAAAGGGCGTGTATGCCATATCAACCATCAGGTAACCCCGCAGCAGTGTCCGAAAAAGATGTGCTGGATGCGCGGGCTGTAGCGTGGCAGAATCGCCCATTACTGCGGTCGGTGTATCAGGGTTATTTCCAGTCCATGGCGGCACAGTTCGTACCGCGCTCAACGGATCCCGGAAAGCCGCATGGCGTGGTGGTGGAAATTGGTGGCGGGGCCGGGCACTTCAAAGCGTTCTATCCGGGCATGATCGTCACGGATCTGGTGCCGACGCGCCATATTGATTTGGCTGCGGACGCTTTGCATCTGCCGTTTGCCGACGGCAGCGTGGATAATCTGGTCATGCAGGATGTGCTGCACCATATTGCTTATCCACTGGCCTTTTTTTCCGAAGCGATGCGCATCTTGTCTCCCGGCGGTCGCCTTGTGATGGTTGAGCCGTTTATTTCACCCCTCTCGCATGTGCTGTATCGGCTTTCCCATCCCGAGCCGGTCGATATGGGGGCGCGGATTTTCCGTGAACCGGGAGATGTATCAGGAACGGACCCCGCAGCCTTTACCGGCAGCGGTGCTTTCGATGCTAATCAGGCGATTCCGACGCTGCTGTTTTTTCGGTATGCCGGGAAATTTAATCGACGATTTCCTAATTTCGTCGTTCGTGAACGCAAAGTTCACAGCATGATCGCTTACCCCTTATCCGGCGGCTTTTCCAAACCCGTACTCCTGCCGATGGCGGCCGTACCGGCCGTGCGGGTAATGGAAAACATTCTCTCCCCACTGGCACCGTGGCTGGCGTTTCGTATGCTTGTTGCGCTGGAGAAGATGTCCTGAAATCCAAATTTGGCGCAACATGCGACACCCCAGAAGGAACGTATTATAATCAGGCAGTGATGTTAATTCGGAGTTTTCTGTGATCCTTGACAGTACGGTTGAACCAGTGCTTCCGATTTTGCGCGCCGTCGGAAAAATTCCCAGTGGCTTATTTATTCTCACCACCGGTGAAGGCCCGGACGTGTCAGCCATGCTGGTGTCATTTGTCCAGCAGTTGAGTTTTGAGCCGCTGTGCATCGGCGTGGCGATTCACAAAGACCGGGAAATTGGTAAAAGTATCGAAAAGTCGCGCTTTTTTACGCTCAATATATGTTCCGTCGGGGATAAGGGATTGCTGCGCAAATATGCCCGCCAGGCCCTGACCGGCGACGCGGCCTTGGCTGATGTCGTGCACCGCAAATTGCCGGACGGCGGAATCGTCCTGTCTGAAGCGTGCGCGTTTATCCATTGCCGTTTTTGCGCCCGCGTGAGCTACCACGCCGATCATGAGCTATTTATCGG